>NZ_JBFUGN010000033.1:0-18091 GCF_056402895.1 Rhizobacter sp. P3_B12
GCGTGTCGATGCTCGCGAGCTTGGCGCCGGCCGTCGCGAAGCAGCTGAGCGGGATCTTCAGCGTCTGCTTCACGTTCAGCGGCAGCGTGTCGATGCTCGCGAGCTTGGCGCCGGCCGTCGCGAAGCAGCTGAGCGGGATCTTCAGCGTCTGCTTCACGTTCAGCGGCAGGCTGCGCAGCGCCTGCGTCAGGTCGACGGTGCCGCGGCAGGGGTGGCCGCAGTCCATGTGCAGCTGCACCGCGGCGGCAGGCGCCTGCGAGACGACGGTGTCGAACTCCAGCGTGCCGTCGGTGGAGCCCGAGAGGTTCTGGCCGCTCGCCGCCTTCGAGAAGACCTGGCCCTGCGAGAACCAGGTTATCCGCTTGGCGTCCTGCTGCGTGTTGATCTGCGTGGTCTGCACCCGCATCGCCGGCGTGCCGGTGGTTGGCACGTCGAGCGTCGCGTTCGGGTCGCTGCCGACCGGCACGCTGGCCCCGTGGTTGGCGGCGGTGTTGACGTTCAGCGCGAAGGGTGCGACATCGCCCTGGTTGAACAGCACCAGCGTGCCGCTGCCCTGGCCGCAGGCCGAGGGCACGGCCGGTGTCGGCAGCGTGCCGATGCTGGCTGCGGTACTGGCATAGGTCAGCCCGTAGCCCGGCGCGAACTGCGGCTGCTGGCCGTCGCCGAGGTTCAGCGGCGTCTGGCAGGCCGAGGCCGGCCACGAGAACGACAGCGTGCCGTTGAAGTCGAAGCCGACCGCCCCCTGCGCGTTGCGGTAGATCACGTCGCTGATGCCCTTGCCCTCGGTGCCCGGCAGCCAGCCGGCGACGAAGGCATCGGATTGGTTGATCAGGTCGTTCGTGTACAGCGGGCGGCCCGCCAGCAGCAGCGTCACCACCGGCTTGCCCTTGCCCGACACCGCGTTCAACGCCGCCAGGTCTTCCGGGTGGTTGGCTGCGTGCGCGAGCGTGCGGCTGCCCTTGAGGTCACCGGCGCCTTCGGCATACGGCGTCTCGCCGATCACCGCGATCACCACGTCGTAGCGGGCCGGGTTCTTGTCGGTGCCGGTCGCGCTGTACTCGACGTTGGCGCTGCCGGCGGCCTCCTGGATGCCGGCCAGCACGGTGTCGCCGATGCCGGCGAAGTCGGCATTGCTGTTGCCGGTGCCTTGCCACGTCAGCGACCAGCCGCCCGACTGGTTCGAGAGGCTGTTGGCGCTCTTGCCGACCACCAGCGTCTTGCGCCCGCGGGCCAGCGGCAGCAGCGCGCCGTTGTTCTTGATCAGCACCAGCGACTTGCGCACCGCATCGCGTGCCAGTGCACGCGCCACCAGCTGGCCCTGCACGCCGGCCCCGGCGGTCTGCGACGGCTTGCGCCCGTTGAACAGCCCCGAGCGCATCTTGACGCGCAGGATGCGGGTCACCGCGTCGTTGATGCGCGCGATCGGGATCGCGCCCGAGCGCACCTGGGCCGAGGTGTTGCCGATGAAGGCCTGCCACTCGTCGGGCACCATCACCATGTCGATGCCGGCGTTGATGGCCTGCGCGCAACTCGCGTTGCTGCAGCCGGGCACCTGGCCGATGCCGTTCCAGTCGGACACCACGAAGCCGTCGAAGCCGATCTTGGCCTTGAGGATGTCGGTCAGCATCTGCTTGCTGCCGTGCAGCTTGCCGACGTTGATGCCGGCCGCCGCATTCGTCCAGCTGTTGAAGGACGCCATCACCGTCTGCGCCCCGGCGCCCAGCGCGCTGTAGTAGCCCTGGCCGTGGATGTTGATCATGTCGGCGGTGGACGCCGTCGCCACGCCCTGGTCGACGCCCTGGTCGGTGCCGCCGTCGCCCATGAAGTGCTTGGCGGTCGCGACCACGTTGGTGTCGCTCGCGAAGCTGCCCTGCAGGCCGGTCACGTAGGCGCCGGCGTAGGCGCGCACGATGGACGGATCCTCCGAGAAGCTCTCGTAGGTGCGGCCCCAGCGGTCGTCGCGCACGACCGCGAGGGTCGGCCCGAAGACCCAGTTGATGCCGGTGGCGCGCACCGCCTGGCCGACCGACGCGCCGATCTGCTGCACCAGCGCCGGGTCATGTGCCGCGCCGAGCCCGATGTTGTGCGGGAACAGCGTGGCCTGGTAGACGTTGCTGTGGCCGTGGATCGCGTCGGTGCCCCAGATGATCGGGACCTTGGTGGCCATCGAGGTGGCCATCGACGCGTTGTAGTACCGGTCGGCCAGTGCCACCCAGGCGGCGGCGCTCGCGTGCTTGTCGCCGTTCGGCCAGGTGCCGCCACCGTTCAGCACCGAGCCGATGAAGAACTGCCGCACCTGGTCGGGCGAGATGCTCTTGATCTCGGGCTGCGTCATCTGCCCGACCTTCTGCTCGATCGTCATCGCCGCGACGATCTGCGCGATGCGCGCCTCCATCGCCGGGTCGCGCGCGATCGCGCTGGTGACGGCCGGCCAGTCGGCGTAGGTGGGGGCGGGCGCCATGACGGCGGCGCTCTTCTCGGAGCGGTCGCCGGTGGCGAGCGGGCCCGCTTCGGCCGCGGCCGCGCCGCCTGCGCCACAGCCGGCGGCGAGCAGCACGCCCAGGGCCGCGGCACCGTGCCGGGCAAGGTGCTTGGAATTCATGGTGTCTCCTCGGCGAAATCGGCTTCGAAGCATACGAGGCAGGCGCTCTGAGCGAGCGCCGTTTGGGTCAGGTCAGCGATCTCGGCCTTCTGGGTGGCCAGGTACGCGAGGAACCCGCGGGTGTAGGCCTGCCAGTCGCCATCCACCTTGTAGCGATTTCGAACGGGCTTCGGGCAACCGAGCGCCGGGCGGTGCTCGCAGGCGATGCCCTCCGCCGCCAACGCCTCACGGAAGGATGTCTTGGAGAAGCCCTTCTTGCGCGACAGCGGCAGCTCGCGCACATCGACGATCAACTCGACGTGAGCCTCCTTGAGGCGCTCGATGAACGCGTCAATCGACAGACCCTCGTAGCCGAAGGTGAACAGAGCGTGTGCAGGACGGTGTGCGGATGAAACCAAGGTGAGGACCAAGCGAGGAATGAGAGATGAAGTTTACTGAGCGGGAGCGGCCGTGAGCGCGGAGGATTTCCGTCCTGGGCAGCACATCTCAAGGCGTTCGGGCACCGAGGCCTCACTTCCGCGCAAGCGGGATCTGCAGATTCGTCGGCCTGTTCTCTTCCTTGTCGAACCCACGGCCGTCCACATTGCGTGCACCCCAGAACAACATGCCGTGGCTCAGGTAGACGAGGTCGAACTCCATGAAGTTCTTGCCCTCGCTCAACCCGAACGGGGCGAACGCCTTGCCGAACACGCTTTGCGTGTCGTTGACTTGCCACTTTCTGTAGCCACTGGCGGCGATCTGGTTCAGCAGATCGGCAAACCCCTGGTTCAGCGGCGTCACCTCGTAACCCTCGTCAGCGACGAAGTCAGTCTTCTGCGCCCCGGCGGCGATCGCGTGCGGCCCGCGCCAGAGCATTCGACCCCGGATGGCGATTCGAGCAATGGGAACCGCACCGTTCGGGTCTGCCGAGTTGACGATGTCCAGCTCGAACCGATCCCCAGCCAGGTACTTGAACTCACGCTTCAGATAGAACGGCTTCAGCGTGCCGTCAGGATTCTTGCCGGCGCTCGGCCGGACCTCCGGGGCGATGCTGACCCAGTCGCCCACCAGGGCCCCCTTGATCTGTTCCACGTTCATGACGGGCATTCCTTCGGGTCTGCGAGAAGGGAGTTCGGTTGTTGAAGCACAGGCTGCGAGCGTCAGTGCCAGCACGTGCGCCAGGAGGCGCGAAATACATCGTGTCCACATCTGGAAGGATGTCCTCGACGGAGAAGGTGCGCCCACTATGCAGCGCGCGCACCCGGCACCGTTAGCCCGAATCGGCAAAGTGGCGCGGAACCGGAGCCAGGGCTATTCTTCGACAGCAGCGCTGCCACGGGACACCGCATGACACTCAAGCTGGACGTATTCGACAACTTCCACGTGCATGGCGCCTCGGCGCCTGAGTGGAACCAGCGCTACCTTCAGGTGTCGCCGGGGGTCATGCACAGTTCGCTGGCCGAAGCGACGACCGGCAGCATCCACGTCTTTCGCAAATGGATGAGCGAGCGGGTGATTCAACAGGGCTGTCTACCCAACGGCAAGATCTGCTTCGCGATCCCGTTGGGGACGTTGGCCGAAACGCCGCGGATGCAGGGCCATGAAATGCACGGGGACAGCATGGTCGTCCTTCGCAGTGGCGACGAGTTCACGCTGCAACGCCCGAAAGGCATGGAGCTTGTGGCGGTGACGTTCGAGCTGGACGAATTTCGTCGCCTGTCGGAGGAACGGCCGTGGGCACCGGGGGCCCGGGCCCTGCTGCCCCGCTCCGTGCTGCGAGCCCCGGGGCTCGCGATGCAGCGATTGCGGTACGTCCTGCTTTCGTTGTTCGCTGAGACGCCGGCAACCGACCCGCGCAAGTCGGAAGCCATCGAGGATCGGTCGGTGTCCTGTGGCGTGTTCGAAGCGCTGCACGAACTGTTCAATGGTGCAGCCGACGCAGGGCAGGCCGTCGGGAGCGCGTCGGCCAGTTACATCGTTGCGCAATGYCATCGAATGGTGGAAGGCAGGGGGGATTCCCCGCCCAGCGTGGAGGAGCTGTGCCTGCGCCTTCGCACGAGCCGGCGCACCTTGCAGAACAGCTTCAGGCAGGTCGCCGACACGACGCCGGTGGACTACCTGCGCTGCGTGAGGCTGAACGTCGTGCGACGGCGGTTGATGTCGACACGGGCGGTGGACCTGACCATTGCGCAGGCGGCCGCGGACAGGGGATTCAACCATCTGAGCCACTTCGCCCAGCGGTACAGGGCGCTGTTCGGCGAGTTACCGTCGCAGACACTGCGATCCAGATGACTTGAGTTTCACACAACCGATAGCCACGACATGAATGACTCGCCGCTCTTCGAGGACTTCTCCAAGCCGGATTTGAGCCCACGCTTGAGTTGGCGCTGCGAACCCGCGAGCTGGCGCGTGGACAGCGCTGCAATGTGCCTTCGGCTCAATCCAGACGCCGCGACCGACTTCTGGCAACGAACCCACTACGGCTTCGAAGTCGACAACGGCCATTTCCTGTTCCTTGAGGCTGCTGGCGACTTCGTGCTCACGACCAAGGTCACGTCGAACCCGCTGCACCAGTACGACCAAGCGGGCCTCATGGTGCGTCTGTCGCCCGCTTGCTGGCTCAAGACCTCCGTCGAGTTCGAGCCAGATGGCTCCAGCCGCTTGGGCGCGGTTGTCACCAATGGTCAGTATTCGGACTGGTCAACACAGCCGATCGCGGCAGAGGTGCGTACCGTCTGGTTCCGGGTCCGGGCCGAAGGCAACGACTACATCGTCGAGTCGTCCTTCAACGGTCAGGACTGGGAGCAAATTCGGATGGCACGCCTGCTTGAACGGCCGGCAGTGAAATCAGTGTCATGTGGTCTTTACGCCTGTAGCCCGAAGGCCGCAGGTTGCGAGGCGGAGTTTTCGTTCTTGCGCTTCGAACCGGGGCGAATGCGCTAGATGCGGCATGGAAGCGCGGGGGGCGCCGCGAGCAAGTCAGCGAGGCCGTGATTGGAGGCAGGTCACGTCCCCATCGACCGCCGCGCATCCATGATGATTGGCAGGCTGGACTCGATCCAGTCGGCCAGCGCTTGCACGCGTTGGCCGAGGCGCCCAGAGTGGAAGTTCACCCCATGCCGAGCCCCGAGGCGCCGGGTGGCGTGGGCGAACCCGGCACTCCGCCGGGCAAGCTCATCAAACCGGGCGAGCAGTTGTTCTACGACGTGGCAGGACAGGGGCCCGCGACGCTGGAGCAGTACACGGCGATGTTCTTCGAACCCAACGATCCCGCGAGCCGCATCGCAACGGTCCTTCGAGCGCCTCTTTGCCCGCAAGACCGGCCGCAGCCCCGACTGCCAACAGGAGGCGCGGTCAGCCAGGGAGCGCCTCGGGCTCAGTCGCGGCGCCCTTGGAAGCCGCATGAGCCGAGCGCACGGCATTCGGCGTGCTGCCGGTCCAGGCTTGAAACGCCCGGATGAATGAGTTGGGATCTTCGAAGCCCAGCAGGAAGGCGATCTCCGCGCCCGACATCAGCGAGTTCTGCAGGTAGTGGTGGGCCAGCGCGTTGCGCAGGTTGTCCAGCGTCTGCTGGAAGTTCGTGCCTTCGTCCTGCAGCCGACGTTGCAGCGTGCGGCTGCTGACGCCCAACTTGCGGCACACCGCCTGCATCGAGAGGCCGCCGGCAGGCATGGCCTCGAGCAGTGCACTGCGCACGCGGTCGGCTGTTGTCGCGTGCCGGTCCAGGTCGGCAAGCCGCTGGCGCAGCGCGGGTTCGAAGAACGACCACATGCCGTGGTTGGCGGTCAGGAAGGGCTGTTGCGCGTCCTCTGCCGAGAACACCAGGGTCGGCACCAGTGCCGTCTCGACCGAGACGCCGAAGTAGTCGGCGTAGGCCCGCGTTTCCTGGGCCGATGGGGTCGGCTGCGGCCACCCGACGCGCAGCGGGTGCAGCTTGCTGCGGGTGGCCAGCCGCGCCAGTTGGACGAGGAACACCAGCTTGAAGGCCATCAACACGGGCGGCGGCGGCATCGCGTGGTCCAGGAACTCCAGCGTCGCCGTGGTCCTGCGCTCCGTGCGCTCGATGTGCAAGGCCATCGGGCCGGCCAGGCGCTTGTACTTGGCCAGGCGCGCCAAGGCACCGTTCAGGTTGTCGCTGCACAAGGCAACGAACAGCTCGGGCTCGAACCAGTCGGACGTCATCCGTTTCGCGAGCCTCAAGGGCAGGGGGCCGTCCTCGGTGCCGGCATCCACCTCAATGGCGGCCCACAGCTTGAAGTACGTCTGCGAATCGAGCCGCGTGTTGGGCCGCGCGAAGAGGTCGCCGGGCAGTTGCGCCCGGCGCAGCACATGGGCGCCGTTCACGCCTGCATCGTGCATGAGCAGCAGCCAGCCGGGCCAGACTGCAAAGGTGCCCGCGTGTGCCGGGCGCCCGTCCGGCAGCCTGGGGGTGGGTGCTTTCTCTTCCTGCATGACGTCAGTCTACGAGTGGGCCCGAGGATCCGCACCAGCGGAACGCGCCAGGTTGGGCGCATTCGTTGGCGCATTCCGTATGTTGATTGGCGTGTTCGGCGAGTGCCGCGGCGCCGCTGCCTGGGCACAGTCGATCTCGTTCCAAACGCTTCGTCATCGGGCTTGCAGGCCCGGTCATCCCAACCCAGCAGCAGCCCCCGGCTCTGCAGCCTCGAAAGCACTGACCATGAAAAAGACTGTCCTGATCACCGGCGCCTCTTCCGGATTTGGCCTGATGGTGGCCACCCGCCTGCAGCAGCAGGGCTGCAACGTCATCGGCACCAGCCGCGACCCGCAAAAGTACCCCCATCTGCCGTTCAAGCTGATCCGACTGGACATCGACGACGACGAGTCCATCAAGAGCTTCACGCAGGAGCTGTTCCGTCTCACCCAGCGCCTGGACGTGCTGGTGAACAACGCCGGCTACATGGTCACCGGCCTGGCCGAGGAGACACCGCTGGAGGTCGGTCGCCAACAGTTCGAGACGAACTTCTGGGGCACGGTCAAGGTGACGAACGCGCTGCTGCCGCACTTCCGTGCCCAGCGCGAAGGCCAGGTCATCACCGTCAGCTCCATCGTCGGCCTGATCGGCCCGCCGAACCTGTCGTTCTACACGGCCTCCAAGCACGCGGTCCAAGGCTTCTTCAAGTCCCTCCGCTTCGAGCTGAACCCGTTCAACATCAAGGTCAGCATGGTCGAGCCGGTGTGGTTCAAGACCAATCTCGGCAACCACGCCGTCGCGGCGACCGGCCGGGCCATCGGCGACTACAACACCTATCGCAAGCAGGCCAACGCGGCCACGCAGAAGGGGCTCGACGAGGCCCAGGCGCCGGACGCGGTCGTCGACACCATCTCCAAGCTGATCGCCAGCAAGGATCCCAAGTTCAGCAACCCCGTCGGCAAGATGACGGGGATGATCCTGTTCCTGCAGAGCTACGCGCCCAAGATGTTCGAGGGCTCGATCCTCAAGAGCGTCCAAACCGCCGCCTGACGGGCGGATCAGCCGGAGATGAACATGAAGTACTACCTCTGCAAATTCATCCCGCCGCGGGCGGACTTCCTGCCGACGCTCTCGGATGAAGAGCGCAGCCTGATGAAGCGCCACGCTGACTACATGAATGAGTTGCTGGCCCAGAGCGTGATCGTCGCTCACGGGCCGGTCATGGATCCCGCCGGCGGCTACGGCGTCTCGCTGTACCAGATCGCCGACGACCGGGAGATCTCCGACTTCACGTCCGAAGACCCCGTGGTCAAGAACGGCGTCGGCCACTACGAGCACTTTGCAATGCTCAGCTTGAAGTCGCGCAGCTGACGCGTTTTCGAACGCTGAGCGAGCAATGGCAATCGCCCGTCCAGGGCGGGACCGAAAGTCGGCACGATTCAGTTGTTCAGGGCGGACTAGATGACAGAAGCAATCAGAGTTCGGTAATGAACTGGAATTGGCGCCGGCTATTTGCGCCATTGCATTGCCTGACTCATCATAAAAAATGTCTGCGACATGGTGGATCTGCATCTGATCCGCCAGACAACGCGCCGTTCGATGTCAATCAATTCGGGGTGAATTTGCATCTTGTTGCATGGCGTCTCGCCGCACCAACGCCGCTCGTGTCATTCGTCGGTTCTTCGGTTCGTCACAGTTTCATCAATTTCGCCCGATGTCGCGCCCCACACAATCGCAACCGGGAAACGAGAGCGCGTCATGTCGGACGACATGTGCGCGCCACACTTTGACGCAATAGGAACTTCATGATGAGCATTCCAAGCCAGCRCTCGACTCGCTCGACTGCAACAAGCGCACTGCTGTGCGCACTGGTGCTGTCGGCCTGTGGGGGCGGTGATGACTCGAGCACCCCAGCGTCACCCGTCGGCTCATCGCCTGCACCTGCACCTGCCCCTGCTCCTGCTCCTGGGGCCAGCATCTGCCCCGCAGGGCCCTATGCCGGCAAGCCGGTGCCCAGTGGCTCCACGGTGACCCGCCTGGACAATGCGCTGCCCAACGACAACTACCAAATCCAGTTTGGGAACGTCGAGGGCGCCGTGTGGTTGGATGACGCGCTCTACGTCAGCGAGTTCGGCCCCGGCAACAACCCGCCACCCAGCCGCATCGTGAAGATCGACAGCAACGGCGTCGGTACCGTGGTGGTGTCCACAGCCGGTACCAACGGTTTGGCGGTGGACAAAGCCGGCCACCTCTACGGTTCCAGCCACAAGGTGGGCGGCATCGTTCGATTTGCCCTGCCTGGCAGCTCCGAAACCTTGGTGGTCGGCAGCTACAACGGCGCTCGCTTTGGCTCTCCGAACGACCTGACCTTCCGCACCGATGGCACCCTCTACTTCACCGACCCGAACTGGCAGGCCGCTTCGCCCAACCCGCAGCCGCGCACTGGCGTCTACCGGGTAGCGCCGGGCACCAGCACCGCGGTGCTGGTGGATGCGGATCGAAGCAATCCAAACGGCATCACCCTGTCGCCTGACGAGAAGACGCTCTACCTCACGGCGCAGGATGGCGTGTTCAAGTACGCCGTTGCCGCCGACGGTTCGCCAGGCACGGCTGAGAAGTTCGGCAGCGGGGTTGTCTCCAGTGGAGATGGCATGGTGGTGGACTGCGCCGGCAACCTGTACGTCACCTCGACCGATGTGATCGTTCTGAACCCCGAGGGCAAGGAAGTGGGCCGCATCCTCATGCCGAGCGGTTCGGGCTCGGTCACCAACGTGGCCTTTGGGGGCCGCGATCGAAAGACCTTGTTCATCACGGCCATGGGCTTCGGCAGCGCTCGCGGCGTTTACAAGGTGGATCTGGCGATTCCCGGCTATCCGTACTGACGGTGCAGTACCCGATCCGCAAATGTTGGCGTCTGCAAACGCCACGACATATCCTTCATGGCGTCATCGAGATCGAGTTTGGCGTGCTGGTAGCGCAGCGGCATCGAGACGAACTCCGCAAGGAGTTGACGCTCTCGTTGCCAATGCTTTACGCGAACCGCGTCAACAGCAAATCGCTCGTCGTGAATAGATCGGTGGCAATTCGTTGATCCTTGGCAGGGAAGGCCGGCTCAAGCTCCTTGCCGGTGTAGTTGAAGTACGCTCCGTTGTGTGATCCGCGCAGCTTGCCGACCAGCAGATCAGTGAGCACTGCCGATGGCTGAGCGAGCCGGTGTTTCGGTGGGGACGCTGTACCAGTACTACCCCAACAAGCTGGCTCTATTGAATGCCGTTTTGGAACGTCATCTGGACGGCTTCGCTCAAGCAGTGGAAGAAGCCGCGCGCAAAGTCCATGGCAAGCCGCTCCCGACCATGGTCGAAGACCGACCAAGGGCGTACTGGAGGAGCAGGCTCCACGCAAGCTGACGCGGATGCTGCGCAGTCAACTCATCTCACTTTGCCTTGGCTATCTCGAGCGGGAAGCGGGCCTTGGCAAACGCACTTAGCCGGAGCCGTATCAGGGGCTCGGCCCACGGGCTTGTCAGTTTGCGCCGTCGGCCCAGCCGTCGCGACCGCCAGCCAGCACCCGTACTCGCCTGAAACCAAGCGACCGAAGTGCATGCGCAGCGACGACCGCGCTGGCCTCGTTGGGACAGTTGCAATAGGTCACGAGGTTCGCGTCTTTGGGAACGTCTGCTACGGCGTCCTTGATTCGGCCGAGCTCGGCGATGACCGACCCTTCAAGTGAGCCTGTTGCGGTGCGAGCCGCCCGGCCTCGGACATCCAGAAGGACGGGCTTCTTGCCCTGCGCAATCTCATCGGCAAGATCCTGCGCGGAAACGAGCATGTCCGCCCTGTTGGAGGCTTCCCTGCGCCTTGCGATCCACCGAGAACCTACGATCACCACCATGAGCGCACCGAGGGCCAGCAGCGCCTTGAAGCCCGCGTCTGCAAGCATCGACAGGGCTGCGTTGATCTCGGACTTGAAGAGGGCCCCAAGACCCATGAAGGCGGCCGTCCATGCGAACGCGCCCACCAGGTTCCATGACAGAAATCTCGGCCAGGTCATGCGCAGCGCACCGGCCATCGGAGCAGCAAGCAGCGACACCCCGGGAACGAACTTGGCGGCGAGCAACCCAAAACCGCCCCATCGTTCGAAGAGTTCTTCGTTCTGCCGCACACAGCTGTCGGGTGACAGCGAGACGCGGCAGACAAGGCCGAGTACTCGGTAGCCCCACGTTCTGCCCGCCACGAACCATCCGATGTCGCCAATCAAGTTGGCGAGGATCGACACGGCCACCGTCACGGTCGGGCTGATCCGACCAGCCGCGGAAAGCCCGCCGGCAGTCACCAGCAGCAGCGCGGCCGGAAGCGGGGCGCCTGCTCTGGCAGCGAGCGTCACCGCGAATACAACCAGAGGTCCATGCCTCAGAAGAAGGGCTACAAGCTCGTCCATGTCCGGATCCTAGCTGCTCAGCTGGACGAACCTTGCCGCATCCGCCCTGCACCCCACCACATCCGGTCCGCTTGAAAGCACCGGAGCAGTCGCCTTCAACCTCCGCCTTTACTCCACCGTCACGCTCTTCGCCAGGTTCCGCGGCTTGTCCACATCCGTCCCGCGCGCACACGCCGTGTGATACGCCAGCAGCTGCAGCGGCACCACGTGCAGGATCGGTGACAGCGCCCCATAGTGCTCCGGCATCCGGATCACATGCAGCCCTTCGCTCGATTCGATGCGCGTGTCCGCATCGGCGAACACGAACAGCTCGCCACCGCGCGCCCGCACTTCCTGCAGGTTGCTCTTCAGCTTCTCCAGCAGCGCGTCGTTCGGCGCGACGGTCACCACCGGCATCTGCGCCGTCACCAGCGCCAGCGGCCCGTGCTTCAGCTCGCCGGCCGGGTAGGCCTCGGCGTGGATGTAGCTGATCTCCTTCAGCTTCAGCGCGCCTTCCAGCGCGATCGGGTAGTGCAGCCCGCGGCCCAGGAACAGCGCGTTCTCCTTGCGTGCGAACTCCTCGCTCCACGCGATCACCTGCGGCTCCAGCGCCAGCACCGCCTGCACCGCCACCGGCAGGTGGCGCAGCGCCTTCAGGTGCTCCTGCTCCTGCGCATCGCTCAGGTGCCCGCGCACCTGCGCCAGCGCCAGCGTCAGCAGGAACAGCCCGACCAGCTGCGTGCTGAACGCCTTCGTCGACGCCACGCCGATCTCGGCGCCGGCGCGCGTGATGTAGGCCAGCTCGCATTCGCGCACCATCGCGCTGGTCGCCACGTTGCACACCGTCAGCGTGTGCTTCATGCCCAGGCTGCGCGCGTGCTTCAGCGCGGCCAGCGTGTCGGCGGTCTCGCCGCTCTGCGTGATCGTCACGACCAGCGTGCGCGGGTTCGGCACGCTGTCGCGGTAGCGGTATTCGCTCGCGATCTCGACGCTGGTCGGGATCTTCGCGATGCTCTCCAGCCAGTACTTCGCGGTCGAGCCGCTGTAGTAGCTGGTGCCGCAGGCGAGGATCAGCACCTGGTCCACGTCCTTGAAGATCTTGTACGCGCCGTCGCCGAACAGCTCCGGCGTGACGCTCTCCACCGCATCGAGCGTGTCGGCGATCGCGCGCGGCTGCTCGAAGATCTCCTTCTGCATGTAGTGCCGGTACGGGCCCAGCTCGGCCGCGCCGGTGTGTGCCTGCACCGTGCGCACCTCGCGCTGCACCACCTTGTAGACACCGTCGGTGGTGCGGCTCGTGATCCACACCTTGCCGAGCTGCAGGTCGACCACGTCGCCTTCTTCCAGGTAGACGATCTGGTCGGTGACGCCGGCCAACGCCATCGCGTCCGAGGCCAGGAAGTGTTCGCCGCTCTCCTTGCTGCCGATGCCGAGCACCAGCGGCGAGCCCTCGCGCGCACCGATCACGCGGTGCGGCTCGTCGCGGCAGAACACCGCGATCGCGAATGCGCCGCGCAGCTGCAGCGTCGCGCGCTGCACCGCATCGAGCAGGTCGCCGTCGTACAGGTGGTCCACCAGGTGCGCGATCACCTCGGTGTCGGTCTGGCTGTCGAACACGTAGCCCTTGGCCTTCAGTTCGGCACGCAGCTCGTCGTGGTTCTCGATGATGCCGTTGTGCACCAGCGCGATCCGCCCGGCGGAGGCCGCCTTGGCCCCCGGCCCGGCCGAGAAGTGCGGGTGCGCGTTGTGCACCACCGGCGCACCGTGCGTGGCCCAGCGCGTGTGGGCGATGCCGGTGCCCGACTGGATCTCGTCGCTGCGCACGTTGGCCTCGAGCTCGGCCACGCGCGAGGTGCTGCGCGCCCGGCGCAGCTGCCCGTTCTGGTGGACGGCCACGCCGCAGGAGTCATAGCCGCGGTATTCCAGGCGCTTCAACCCTTCGATCAGGATCGGAACGATGTTGCGGGTGCTGACGGCGCCGACGATGCCACACATGGGAGTTCTCTCTGGTGAAACTGGGATGGGGCGGATCGTAGGCAGGTTGCCGCGGTGAATGTTTGCGCAAAATAGCGACGAATGAAATAATCTGCCGTCATCCATGAATATGGATGAAATATTTCAAAAGGATTCGTTAGGTGGTTGAATTGGACAGAAAACTGAGCCTGGACCCCACCGACTTGAGGGTGCTGGAGCTGTTGCAGAACGACGCCTCGCTGTCCAACCAGGACCTGGCCGCCGCCGCCCACACCTCGCCGGCCACCTGCCTGCGCCGCGTGAAGCGGCTGGTCGAGGCCGGCGTCATCGAGCGGCGCGTTGCCATCCTGTCGCCCGAGAAACTCGGCGTCGGGCTCACGGTGCTGGCCGAGATCACGCTCGATCGCCAGGGCGCCGAGCACCTCGCGGCCTTCGAGGCGCGCGCGGTGGCCGAGCCGGCGGTGCAGCAGTGCTACCGCGTGTCGCCGGGGCCGGATTTCATGCTGGTGATGCAGGCGCCCGACATGGCGGGCTACCACGCGCTGGTGCAGCGCCTCTTCACGCAGGATGCCAACGTGCGCAACGTGAAGGCCTTCTTCAACGTGCACCGCGCGAAGTTCGAGCCGCGCATCGCGCTGCCGGTCATCGCGTGAGCGCGCGCGCCCAGTTCTGCGCCCAGCGGTCGAGCGGGCCCAGTTCGTCCAGCAGCCCGAGGCCGCGCGCCGTCAGCGCATAGCCCTCGGGGCGCAACTCCAGCAGCTGCGCCGCGCGCAGCTCCTTCACGCGGCTGTTCAGCAGCGTGGGCGACACCCCACCCATGCTCTGCTGCAGCGCGCGGAAGTTCTGCGGCTGCCCGTCGCGCAGCTCCCACAGCAGCCGCAGTGTGCCGCGCCGGCCCAACAGGTCCAGCAAGGCCATGATCGGCCGGCCGCTGGCCGAGCCGCGCACGCGCGTGCCGGGCAGCGGGGCCTTCGGGCGGGGCGATGAAGTCGTCACGTTGGCGACTATGCCATGCCGGCTTCAGTGCCAAGCTCCGTTTGCTACTATTTCTGTAGCAGCAAGGAGATCGTCATGACACCGACCGAAGCTTCCCCGAACCTGGCGGCCCGCATTCCGCCGGTCAGCGCGCCGTACGAGCCTGAAATCGAGGTGCTGCTGCGCCGCATGACGCCGCCCGAAGCCGTTGACGTGCTGCAGCTGTTCCGCGTGTTCGCGCGCCACCCGCTGCTGGCCGAGCGGCTGATGCCGTGGGGCGGCTTCATGCTCGGGCGCCACGCGATGCTGCCGCTGCGCGACCGCGAGGTGGTGATCGACCGCGCCTGCGCGCGCTGCGGCGCCGAGTACGAATGGGGCGTGCACGTCACGGCGTTCGCGAACGCGGCCGGTTTCACGCCGGCGCAGGTGGTGGCGATCGAGCGCGGCCGCGCCGACGATGCCTCGCTGACCGAGCGTGACGCCTTGCTGGTGCGCCTGGTCGATTCGCTGCACGACACGGCCGATGTCGATGACGACCTGTGGGTGCAACTGGCCGCCGTGTGGAGCGAGCCGCAGTTGCTGGAATTGCTGCTGCTCGCCGGCTGGTACCGCGCGATCTCGTACGTCTGCAACGCGGCGCGGGTGCCGCTGGAGCGGTGGCAGGCGCGGTTCGGCGCGCAGCCTAGCGCTTGATGATCACCAGCCCCTTCAGGTAGTCGCCTTCGGGGAAGGTGATCGTCATCGGATGATCCGGCGCCGCGCCGGTGCGCGCATAGACCAGCCCGTCGACCTGCGCATCGAGCCCGGCACCGGCGACGATCTTGTGGAACAGGTCGGGGCTGATGCCGCCCGAGCACGAGAAGGTGAACAGCACGCCGCCCGGCTCCAGCAGCATCAGCGCGAGCCGGTTGATGTCCTTGTAGGCCCGTGAAGCGCGCTCGGCGTGCGACACGGTCGGCGCGAACTTCGGCGGGTCGAGCACGATCGCGTCGAAGCGCCGGCCTTCCTGCAGCATCGCGCGCAGCGTCTGGTTCACGTCGGCGTCCAGCGTCTCGTGCGCTGCATCGTCGAAGCCGTTGCGCAGCACATGCGCGCGGGCGCGCTCGAGCGCCGGGCCGGACGAGTCGACGCTCGTCACCTGCGTCGCGCCGCCGGCGAATGCCGCCACGCTGAAGCCGCCGGTGTAGCTGTAGCAGTTCAGCACGCGCTGCAGGCCGAAGTGCCGCACGGTGTCGGCGAACAGCTTGCGGCTGTCGCGCTGGTCGAGGTAGTAGCCGGTCTTGTGGCCCTCGGCCACGTCGAGGCTCAGCTGCCAGCCGTGCTCGCGGATCGTGACCTCGGTGGCGCCGTCGCCGCGCAGCCAGCCGGTCGACGGCGGCAGGCCCTCGAGCTCGCGCGAGTTCGCATCGCTGCGCTCGTACAGGCGCGTGAGGCCGGTGGCCTTCAGCAGGTGGTCGGCGATCGTCGCCTTCCAGCGCTCGGCGCCGGCCGACAGGAACTGCGCGCTCAGCGTGTCGCCGTAGCGGTCGACGATCAGGCCCGGCAGCCCGTCGGCCTCGCCGTGGATCAGCCGCACGCCGTCGCTCGCGATCGGCAGCCGCGCGCGGATCGCGATCGCCTGCTCGATGCGGCGCAGGAAGAACGCACTGTCGATGCGCTCGTTCTCGTCGAAGCTCCAGGCGCGCACGCGGATCTGCGAATGGGGGCTGCAGGCGGCCCAGGCCAGGAACCTGCCGTCGTGCGCCTGCACGCGCACCGTCTCGCCGAGGTCGGCCTTGCCGCCGGCGATGCTGCCCGCGAACACCCAGGGGTGGCGACGCTGCAGCGAGCGCTCCTTGCCTTCACGCACTGTGATTGTCTTCATGGGCCCGATTGTCGGCGACGCGGCGCACCGCCCCCCGGGATGGGGGAGACATCGACAGGCTAGGGATATCGATCGCCCCAGGCGCCGCCTAACTTGGTTCCAGCGCGCGGTCCGCGCGCCGTTCCACACATCCCCTGGTTGCCAAGGAGGCTCCGCCATGCCCACGCTCAAGAACCTGGCCGTGCTCGACACGTTCATCCTCAAATGGTTTCGCGAATGCACGCCCAAGATCCTGGTCGTCACCGACGGGCTGAACTTCAGTGCCGGCGACGACTTCGGCCTGACCCGCTTCGTCGACGCGCTGCGCACCAGCACCGTCCACGCGATGACGCCGATCGTGCGCACCGCGCTGTACACGCCGGGGGCCGTCGGCGCCGCGACGCTCGACACGACGAGCCAGCACATCAGCAACTTCCAGTTCACCGACGCGGCGCATGGCCTGCTGAAATCGCGCTACGACGTGGTGTTCCTGCTCGCGATCACCACCGAGGGCGGCGCCGGGCTCGCGCAGGAGCCGGGCGCGCAGGCGGCGATCGTCAACTTCATGCAGCAGGGCGGCGGGCTGTTCGCCACCGGCGACCATGAAGACCTGGGCGCCGCGATGTGCATGACGATCCCGCGCGTGCAAGGCATGCGGCGCTGGGCCGCGGCCGACACGCCGAGCGGCGGCGGCATCGACCGGCTGACCACCACCGCGCCCGGCGCCAACGACGTGTTCGAGTTCGCCGACCAGTCCGATGCGTTGCCGCAGCGGCTGTACGTGAACTTCCGCACCAGCTTCGGCGTCGGCGTGGCGCACCCGGTGCTGCAGGTGCCGGGCGCCGCGCCGGCGCGCGCGATCGAGGTGTTCCCCGACCACCCGCACGAAGGCGAATGCCGCGTGCCGGCGGTGCTGACCGGCAAGCTGCCCGACGGCGTCACCGACGAATGGCCGATGGCCACCGGCAGCACGCAGCGCGTCGTGCCGGAGGCGATCGCGCTGACGGTGTCCGAGGGCAATGCGTTCCCGGGCAAGGCGGCGGTCGCGCCGCGCTCGTTCATCCCGGTCTGCGCCTACGACGGGCAGCAGGCCGAGGTGGGCCGCGTCGTCACCGATTCGACCTGGCATCACTTCGTCAACGTCAACCTGGTCGGGCTGGCCGGCCGCAACCTGACCGACGTGCACCAGTACTACCGCAACCTCGCGAGCTGGCTGATGCCCAAGCACGTGCGGCGCTGCTGGCGCTACCCGGTGCTGATCCGTGAGCTGGTGCGCTACCCGCTGTTCGAGGRGATCCGCCTGGAGCCGGTGGAAAAGTTCGACGGCCCGGCGTTGCATGCGCTGGGCGAGAAGGTGGAAGACGCGCTGCAGCGGCGCTTCACGCGGGCCGACGTGGCGGCGATGGTCGACGACGCGCTCGACGAGATGCTGGATGCCCGCTCGCGCAAGCTGCTCGACGGCTTCCACGGCCGCTATGGCGAGGTGTCGTCGCGCGACACCGGCCTCGCGGCGCTCGGTGCGTTGACGCTGGCCACCGGCAACACCGCGCTGCAGCTGCAGGAGAAGGGCGAGGACGTGAAGGACGCGATGGAGCTGTTCGACGAAGCCGCGGCGAAGGCGCTGCGGCTGGGCATCCAGCGCTACCTGGGCGATGCGCGCGAAGGCTTGCGCAAGCTCGATGAAGTGATCGGGGCTGTGTTGAGGTAGGGCTGCGTTCGGTTGTTGGTGCGGAAGGCGCGTGCGGGGAGGCTGTGGWGCGCCACCACAACGAACGAAGTGAGTGGCGGGAGTTTCGGCGACGGGCCATGAAACCAGCTTCGTGAACTGACTGTCGCCGACTGTCTGACCACAACGAACGAAGTGAGTGGC
>NZ_JBFUGN010000034.1:0-17728 GCF_056402895.1 Rhizobacter sp. P3_B12
CAGCCGCCGCGCGATGGCTGGCGTGCACACCGGCGACAGCGGTGCCTCCAGCAGCGGCTCGGCTTCGGTGCCGTGCCAGGCGCCGTCGCCGAAGCGGATCGCGCAGTCCAGCCCCTCGGCCGCCAGGTCGACCCGGTTGTTGTTGGTCAGCACCCGCAGGTCGATCGACGGATGGTCGCGGCGGAAGGCCGCGAGCCGCGGCAGCAGCCAGCCGACCGCGAAGGTGCCGACCACCGCCACCGTCAGCACCTCGCGGCGCAGCCCGCCCTCGAACTGCTCCAGCACCAGCCGCATGCGCTCGAAGCTCTCGCTGAGCATCGGCAGCAGCGCCGCACCCTCGTCCGTCAACGCCAGCCCGCGCGGCAGGCGGCGGAACAACGCCACGCCCAGCCGCTGCTCCAGGTTCTTCACCTGCGCGCTGACGGCGTTCTGCGTCACGCACAGCTCCAGCGCGGCGCGCGTGAAGCTCAGGTGGCGCGCCGACGCCTCGAAGGCACGCATGGCATTCAACGGAAGTTGCATGGCCCGGATTATCTGGGGGCTCACCCCCGAAAGCAGTGTTTGAGCGAAGCCGGGGCGATGGCTATCGTGCACGCTCTCCGAACCGACAAGCCACGAGGAAGTCACGATGCAAAGAAGACAGTTCAACAGCGCGCTCGCGTGGTCGCTGACGACGGCGCTGCCGATGGCCTGCGCCGCGATGCCGACCCAGGCCGCCCAGAAAAACTTGGAGCAGGCGATCGACCCCCGCTGGGCGGCGATCGAGGCCGAATCCGGTGGCCGGCTCGGCATCGCGGTGCTCGACACCGGCAGCGGCCGCTTCGACGGCCACCGCCTCGACGAGCGCTTCCCGATGTGCAGCACCTTCAAGTGGCTCGCCGCGGCACTGGCGCTGCAGCGCGTCGATGCCGGCCTCGAGCGGCTGGACCGCCGTGTCGCGGTGCGCCGCGAGATGCTGATCAGCCATTCGCCCGTCGCCGAGAAGCACGTCGGCGACCACGGCATGAGCATCGCCGAGCTGTGCGAAGCGGCCGTGCTGGTCAGCGACAACGCCGCGGCGAACCTGCTGCTCGCGAGTTTCGGCGGGCCGGCAGCGATCACCCGCTACGCGCGCACGCTGGGCGACACGAAGACGCGGCTGGACCGCACCGAGCCAGCGCTGAACGAGGCCCGCCCCGGCGATCCGCGCGACACGACGACGCCGCGCTCGATGGCGATCGCGCTGCAAGGCGCCTTGCTCGGCACGGCGCTCTCCGACGCGTCGCGCGCGCGGCTGGTGGCGTGGATGGAGGCGGTGCGCACCGGCACCGATCGCCTGCGCGCCGGGCTCCCGCCCGAGTGGCGCGCCGCCGACAAGACCGGCACCGGCGCGCGCGGCAGCACCAACGACGTGGCCGTGGTCTGGCCGCCGAACCGCGCGCCGCTGGTCATCACCGCGTACCTGACCGACAGCCAGGCCGATGCGAAGCGCCTGAATGCCGCGCTGGCGGCCGTGGCGCGCGAGGCCGCAGCGCGTGCCGTCTAGGACGCGGAGAGTGCCGGGAGCACGCGACCGGAAGCCAGCATCGCATCGATCGCCTGCACGCTCACCGGCTTGCTGTACAGGTAGCCCTGCGCGAAATCGCAGTGCTGCAGGGCGAGGAAGTCGCGTTGCGCCGTCGTCTCGATCCCTTCGGCGACGACGGTCAGCGACAGGCTGTGCGCCATCGAGATGATGGCCGACGCGATCGCCGCATCGTCGCTGCTGTCCGGCAGGTCCTTCACGAAGGCGCGGTCGATCTTCAGCTTGCCGATCGGCAGCCGCTTCAGGTACGCGAGCGACGACAGCCCGGTGCCGAAATCGTCGACCGCCACCTGGATGCCGAGCGCGCGCACGGCTTCGAGCTGCGCGACGTTGCTGGCCAGGTCCTCGACCATCGAATGCTCGGTGATCTCGATCTGCAGCGCGCGCGGATCGGCCCCCGACGCGCGCAGCGCCGCATCGATCTGCGCCTGGATGCCGCGCCGGATCTGCAGCGCCGAGACGTTCACCGCCACGTGCAGCCGCTGCCCGGCGTCGTGCCAGCTGCGGATCTGCCGGCACGCGGCATGCAGCACCCACTGGCCGATGTCGACGATCAGCCCGCTCGATTCGGCGATCGGGATGAACTCGACCGGCGACACCTGGCCGAGCCGCGGATGCTCCCAGCGCAGCAGCGCCTCCACGCCCACCAGCCGCTGCGTGGCGAGGTCGACGATCGGCTGGTACAGCAGCCGCAGCTGCTGGTGCGAGACGGCCTCGCGCAGGTCGGCCTCGAGCTGCACGCGCCGCGTCGTGTCGTTCAGCATGCGGGGCTGGAACAGCGCGAAGGTGTTCTTGCCCATGCGCTTGGCCTCGTACATCGCGGTGTCGGCGGCCAGCACCAGCGAGGCCGCATCGGGCGCATCGTTCGGGTACAGCGCGACACCGGCGCTGCCGCGCACCCGCAGCAGCTGGGCGCCCACCGTCAGCGGCTCGTCGAACGCGCGCATCGCCGCGTTGGCGAGCGCCTGCAGCTGCACCGGGTCGACGACGCGCGGCGACAGGATCACGAACTCGTCGCCGCCGAAGCGGAACGCCACGTCGGTCGGCCGCATGAACTTGGTCAGCCGCCCGGCCAGCGCACGCAGCAGCTCGTCGCCGACGCCATGGCCGAGCGTGTCGTTGACGAGCTTGAAGTCGTCGAGGTCGAGCAGCAGCAGGCCGAAGCCCTCGCTGGTGCGGCCGACCGTCGAGATCAGCCGCTGGATCTGCTCGTTGGCGGCATGCCGGTTCGGCAGCCCGGTGACCGGGTCGTAGTGGGCGAGGTAGTCCAGGCGCTTCTCGGTGCCCTCGATCTGCCGGCGGATGCCGATCGCGAGCGCATACGCCAGCGCGAACGACACCAGGCTCACCACCAGCGTGATCGCGACGAACGCGGCGACGCGCTCGTACAGCGGGCGCAGGCTCGCGCTCAGCAGCACGTGGCCGACCACGCGGTCGCCCTCGCGCACCGGCACGCGCACGTGCAGGCGGTTCTGCGCGAACAGATGGCCTTCGTTCGCGAGCGGCGGCGGCAGCGGCGCGGGGTCGACGCGCTGCGTGCGCAGGTCGGGTGCGCGGTAGGCGGCGACCATGCGGTCCTGCAGGTCGTGCAGCGAGGCGCTTTCGATGGCCTCGGACGATTGCAGGCCGGACAGGGTCTGCGCGGCGGCGCCGCTGTCGCCGAACAGCACCGCCGCCGAGCTGTTGTCGGCGACGATGTGCGCCTGCGCGGTGAGGTCGTCGACCATCGCGCTGCGCAGCGAGAAGTACACGTAGGCGTCGAAGCTGAGCCCGGCCACCAGCAGCGCGGTGCTGACGCTGAGCGCCACCGCGCGCATCAGCCGGCGCCCGAGCTGCGGCCCCGGCTGCACGCGGAACGGATCGCGGCGGCGCTCGATGAGGTCCATCATTCGCCCGCCGGTCATTCGGTCACCCGGCGCGCCACGCGCAGCAGTTTCGAGCTGACCTGCAGGCGCGACTCGCGGATGGTCGCGAGATCGATGTCGAACACCACGCGACCGCCGGTGCGGTGCAGCGCCACGGCGGCACGCACCGACG
This sequence comes from Rhizobacter sp. P3_B12, assembly GCF_056402895.1. NCBI lineage: Bacteria > Pseudomonadati > Pseudomonadota > Betaproteobacteria > Burkholderiales > Sphaerotilaceae > Rhizobacter > Rhizobacter sp. P3_B12. Next base: position 3,602 of record NZ_JBFUGN010000034.1, read on the forward strand.
GCGCGGCGTCGCCATCCGAGATCAGCAGCGTGCCGACCGGCGGGCGCAGCGGCGCGTTCGACGGGCTGTCCAGCAGCGCGGCATGGCAGGCCGACCAGCTGCCGGCGGCCGAGAGCTCGCGCACGTCGAGCCGCCAGTGGCGCACGATGCGGCCCTCCAGTGCCTTCACCGCCGCCTGCAGCGGGCTCGCGCCGTCGATGCACAGCGCGAGCGACGGCGCCTGGGGCGGCAGCACGTCGACGGGCCAGTCGACGAACAGCAGCAGGTTGAAGACCAGGGTCGCCTTCTGCTCGGCCTCGTCGCCCGGTGCAGCCCGCGCGGCCGGCATGCCGGCGCACAGCGCCGCCCCGGCGAGCGCAGCCAGCAGGCAGGACGGCAACCGGGGGACCGGGGAGGGAAGGCGATTCACGGCGCGGGCAGAACGGAAAAAAGGCGCCGCCCGCGACATGCGGACGGCGCCTTTTCTTATCGGCCCGGCCCGGGCCTGCTTGAGCGCCGGCCGCGGGACACGCGTACCGGCACAGCCCCGTGGGGCTTACCAGCCCACCGTGACGATCATGCCGCGCGGCGTCGGGTGCTCCAGCAGCGTGCTCTTGCTGCGCACGTCGTCGTAGGCGAAGCCGTAGGCCAGCCCGTCGATGCTGTGGTCGTGCCAGAACTTCGCGTAGTAGTTGGCAGGGCCGGCGGGGTAGTACGCCGCCGAGTTGCTCCACTGCGACGGGTCGACGCTGATCAGCAGGTGGCGGTTGAACGCGGCCGCGATCTGCGCCTGCACCACCAGCTCCTGCGAACTGCCGCTCGCCAGGTTGCCGGACGCCTCGAGGATGCCCTGCGTCGTCGGCTTGCCGCGGATGTACAGGTTCTGCGGGCCGCCGTCCTTCGAGAACACGAAGTCGTTGCCGATCACGCGGCCGCGGAAGGTGCCGGCCTCGGCGCTGAACACCAGGTCGGTGCCGGCGTAGCGGCTCCACACCTGGTCGACGTAGGACGCGAAGTAGTTGCCCTGCGCGCGACCGGCGCCGAACACCGACTTGGCCGGCGCGATGATGCGGTACGGCCGCTGCACCAGCGCGCGGAATTCGGCCTGCGGCAGCGCCTCGAAGTCGGCGAAGATCTGCGCCCGCGATGCGTTGTCGCCCAACGTGCGGTCGTAGCCGTCCTTGCCGAGCAGGCGCGTCTTGATCGGGAAGCCGAACTGGTCCACGCGCGTCGTGTTGCCGTGGTAGCCGCTGTTGTCGACGGTGAACTCGATCCACTCGAAGTTCACGTCCTGGTTCGGGTCGCCCGGGTTGCCGAGGTCGGGCCCGGCGAAGCCCAGGCGGCCGTCGCCGGCGACGTTGATCTTGATGAACATCGGCGAACCGAGGCTGATGAACATGCGGCCCGAATCGATCTTCGGGATCGAGACCCAGCCGGCGTCGCTCAGCTTGTTGAAGTAGTTCGCGTAGTTCTGGCCGTTCTTCGCGACGCGGTTGGCGGCGTCGTTGTCGGCGACCGCGGCCGGGATCAGGCGCCCGCTCGCATCGACGTGCGACAGCACCTTGGTGTCCGGGTTGTAGCCGATGATCGACCAGTAGACCTGGTTGTCGGCGAACGCGCCGTTGGTGCCGTTCACCAGCTTGATCGTCATCACGCCGTTGCCCACCGGCAGGTCGACGCCGCCGTTGCCCTGGCGCACGCGGAACGACGACACGATGTCGTTGAAGTTCACGTTCGGCAGGTTGGGCGTGTCGGCGCTGAGCGTCAGCTTGCGGCCGCCGTAGTTGATGTCGTCGAACAGGTCGACCTGGTAGCCGCTCTTGACCTTGACCGACGAGGCGCGGTCGTTCCAGGTGCCGCCGATCCAGCTGCTGTCGGCATCGGCGCAGAACGAGGCACCCTGGTAGTCGGCATGCTCGTAGAAGCAGATCGCGCCGCTGGCCGTGGGCGGCGGTGTCGTGGTGCCGCCCCCCACCGTGGCGGTGAAGCGTGCCGAGTCATAGGCCGGCGCGCCGTTGTTGTAGGTGAAGAAATAGCCCAGCGTGTTGCCCGAGGCGACGCCGGTCACGACCTGCTCGTAGCGCGCGGCCGCGCTGTTGTAGCCCATGCGCAGGTTCTGCTGCGCGCCGCCGTTGACCTGGTAGTGGATGTCGACCCAGGTGGTCGCGACGCTCGACTTGAACCAGATCGTCGCGGTGCTGCCCGAACTGGTCACGCCCTGCGTGAAGTCGGCCGCGCCGGCCGGTGCCGCGAAGCAGGCCAGCGCGGCGAACGCCGCCACCAGCCATCCCAGGAATCCTCTTCTCATGCCCGACATGCTCACTCCCTCGAAGGTGTCTTTCCACCGGCCGCGCCGGCAGTGCCCGGGCATTCTCGAAGCGGGCGAGGCGCGCCGGGGCGGTGCTTTGCAACAAGATGAGAAAGCGCTTTCACGGGCGGCCGGGCGATGGGCATCCATTCCGCCGAACAATCGGTTGCAAGTGCCGGGTTGCCAGTGCCGGGTTGCCAGTGAACGCCGCGGGTCAGCGGTCGCCGGCCAGTGCCCGCGCGAGCGCGTCGTCGATCGCCTTGTTCAGCTTGTCGATCGCGATCGGCTTGGTCACGTAGCGGAAGAAGCCGGCGGCGATGCCGCGCGCCACGTCGCCGGCCATCGCGTTGGCGGTCAGCGCGATCACCGGGATGTGGGCGGTGACCGGGTCGGCCTGCAGCACGCCCAGCGCGTCCTTGCCGTTCAGGCCCGGCAGGTTGATGTCCATCAGGATGATCTGCGGCCGGTGCGCGCGGGCCAGCTCGATGCCCAGCTGTGCATCCGGTGCCGACATCTGCCGGATGTCGCCGCGCAGCGCGACGATCTCGCTGACCAGCTGCAGGTTGGCCGGGTTGTCCTCCACGTACAGCAGCAGCGGCGTGTCGTCCTGGTCGCCCGGCGCAAGGCCGCTGCGCAGCTCGCCGTGGCCGGTGGACGGTGCGCTGGGCGGCATCCCGTGCGCCGCGCGCAGCTCGATCGCGAACACGCTGCCGATGCCGGCGGTGCTGCTCGCCTCGATGCGCCCGCCCATCAGCTCGACCAGCCGCTTCGTCACCACCAGGCCGATGCCGGTGCCCTCGACGTTGCCGGCTTCCTGGCCCAGGCGGTTGAAGGGCTGGAACAGCAGCGCGAGCTGCTCCGGCCGCAGGCCGCTGCCGGTGTCCTGCACCGAGACGCGCACCCGCTCGTCGGCCAGCGCCGTGCATTCCACGACCACCGTGCCGCGCTCGCGGTTGTACTTGACGGCGTTCGACAGCAGGTTGAGCAGCACCTGCTTGAGCCGCGTGCGGTCGGCGATCACGCTCAGGCCGCTGTCGTCGGGGAAGAACAGCCGGATGCCGCGCTGGTCGGCCGCCGGGCTGATCATGGTCTCGCATTCGCGCAGCATGTCGGCCAGGCCCACCGGCTCCAGCGACAGCATCAGGTTGGCCGATTCGATGCGTGCCAGGTCGAGGATCTCGTTGATCAGGTTCAGCAGGTGCCGCCCGGCCTTCAGGATCTGCTGCGTGAACTCGACGCGCTTGGTGTCGGGCAGCGCATGGGCGTTGGATTCCAGCAGCTGGCCGAAGCCGAGGATCGCGTTGAGCGGCGTGCGCAGTTCGTGGCTCATGCTGGAGAGGAACTCCGACTTCGCGCGGTTGGCCTTCTCCGCCGCCTCGGTGGCGAGCGCCAGCTCGCGGTTCGACGCCTCGAGCTGCGCGGTGCGTTCGCCGACCCGGCTTTCCAGCTGCTCGTTGAAGCGCATCACTTCCTGTTGCGCCTGGCGCCGGTCGGCGATCTCCTGCTCGATCTTCAGCAGCGCCTGGCGGTTGTCGAGCGCATGCCGCTCCACCTCGGCCATCATGCGGTTGAACGAATCGACCAGGATGCCGACCTCGTCGTCGCTGATGCGTTCGGCGCGTCGCGAGTAGTCGCGCTGGTCGACCACCTCGCGCGCCACCTGGCCGATCGCGAGGATCGGGCGCGTGACGATCGACTGCAGCCAGCGCGAGATCAGCCAGGCCAGCAGCATCGCGAGCGCCGCCACGGCCGCGGCGATGCCGGCGTAGTCGCGGAAGCGGTCGTACAGCTCGTAGTCGGCACGCAGGTAGACGGTACCCAGGAACTCGCCGCCGCTGACGACGCGGCGGAAGACGACCAGGTCGCGCCCGTCGACGCGCTCCACGTCGGCTTCGGGTTGAGGCGGAAAGCGGGCCTGCTGCGGCGCCGCCGCATACGACGCGAACAGCTGGCCGCGCGAGCTGTACAGCGCCGCCGCATGCACCTGCGGCCGGAAGCGCAGCAGCCCGAGGTTCTCGCTCGCCGCCTTCGCATCGTCGAAGGCGAGGGCCGGCGCGGTGGTGCGGCCCATCAGCTCGGCCTGCGTGCCGATGTCGCTGACCCAGGCCTGGTGATAGGCCCGCAGGTCGTAGGCCACCAGCGCGGCGATCGCGACCGCGACCGCCGGCAGCGTCGTCAGCAGCACGATGCCGATCAGCTTGGCGCGCAGCGAGCGGGTGCCGCGCATCGTCATGGCGAATTCACCTTGCGGGCCACCGCCAGCAGGCGCGAGCTGACCTTGAGGCCGGCCTGCTCGACGGGGCGCAGCGCCACGTCGAAGCGCACCTTGTCGTCGACGACCAGGAAGTTGATCGCGCTGCCGAGCGCGAAGGCGTCGTCGGACTCGCTGACGATCAGCAGCGGCTGGCCCTTGACGGCCGCGGTGATCTGCGCGACCCGCCCGCTGTCGCCGCGGCCGATGAACAGCACGTGCAGGCCGGCCGCCGTGTCGCCGGCGCGCAGCCGGCGCACCACGATGTCGTGGCCGTTCACCTCGCGCCCGGAGACGGCCTGTGCGAGCTCGCCGGCCAGCAGCTCCGAGCCGAGCACGCCGATGGCGATCGGCGCGTGCTCGCGCTCGAAGGCCTGCGGCGGCCACTCGATGTAGGCGAGGAACTTGTAGAGGTAGGCGGCCTTTATCTGGTACTCGGCGGCACTGCCGGGCGACTGGGCGGCGCAGGGCATGGCGAACAGCAGGGCAAGGCCGAGCATCCGCCGCCGCCCGAAGCGGCGCGGCGGGTCGGCTGCCTTCACCGTGTCCACGTCAATACGTCCAGGTCACCTGCAGCAGCGCGCTGCGCGCGATCTCGCTGCGGGGACCCGGGTCGCCGAACTCCGCATGCGCGGGCTGGAACAGGTTGCGCCCGACGAGTGCCAGCAGCAGGTCGGCGCGCGGCCGCCAGCCGTAGCGCAGGTCCCATGCGGTGTAGGCCGGGACCTGCGGGTCGGGCAACGCCGCGACGCGGCGCACATCGATGTCGAGCTCCTGCGTCGGCGTCAGGTCGAAGCTGCTGCGCAGCGACCACTGGTGGTGCGGATCGTTGCCGAGCGCGCGCGGGCCGACCGGGTCGGTGCTGCCGGGCATCACCTGCAGGTCTTCGAGCAGCAGCGTGAAGCCGGCGCTCAGCCGCCAGCGCGGCACCGGCCGCCAGTCGGCCCAGGTTTCGATGCCCTGGGTGCTGCCGTCGATCATGTTCTGCACCTGCGCGTTCGGCGGCGGCTGGCCGCTGCGCAGGCGGCTCCAGCGGGTGTGGAAGGCGGCGACCGAGTAGCTGAGCTGCGCGCCCAGCTGTTCGCGCCAGCCGAGTTCGAAGACGGTGGCCACCTCGGAGACGAAGTCCGAGCCGCCAGCGATGATGTAGACCGGGCGTGGCGGCGGCGGCAACCGGATGTCGCGGTCGAGGCGGGCCGGTGCACGCACCGCGCGGGAGACAGCGCCCCAGAGCAGCTGTTGCGGCGCCGGCTTCCAGGCCAGGCGTGCGCTGGGCAGTTTTTCGGTGCCGGTGTAGTCGTTGTGCTCCAGCTTGGCACCGAGCGTCAGGTCGACGTTGTCGCCGAGGCGGRTGCCGTCCTGCAGGAACAGGTTGCTCCAGTGGAGCGTGCGGCTCGCCGGCACGAAGCCGAAGAAGAGGCCGGGCTGCACGTCGTCGCTGGCGCGCCGGTAGCCGCCACCCCACACGAGCTGGTGCGCGCCCAGGCGCAGCGCATGCTGGGCCTCGAAGTCGGCAATGCGCTCCTGCGGCCGGTACGCCAGCGGGTCGTCGCGCTTGCTGCGGTCGTAGTAGGCCTGCAGCCGCAGGCTCGAGTCGCCGTCGAAGCGGTGCGTCCAGCGGCCCAGCAGGTTGGCCCCGGAGGCTTCGAGCCGGCCGAGGTTGATCAGCCCGAGGAAGAACTGCGCATCGGAGATGCCACGGTAGATGTCGCCCTGCAGCGTCCAGTCGTCGCTGCCGGCGGACCCGTCGGCGCGGAATCCGGCCTGCTGCATGTCCCAGCGGTCGGTCGCTTCGGTCCCGGCCGCGTTGCGAGTGGGACTCAGGTGCGAGCGCTTGCCATACAGGCGGAAGTGCCCGAGCTCGCCGAGCGTGCCGCCGTAGCGGGCGGCCAGCCGGCCCTCGTTGGTGCCGGCATCGGCCACGGCCAGCACGCCCTGCGTCTCGGCGGCGGCGCGCGTGATGACGTTGATCACCCCGTTCACCGCGTTCGAGCCCCACAGCGTTGCGCCCGGGCCGCTGATCACCTCGATGCGCTCCACGTCTTCCAGCAGCAGGTCCTGCTGGTCCCAGAACACGCCGGAAAAGAAGGGCGTGTAGACGGTGCGCCCGTCGATCAGCACCAGCAGCTTGTTGCCGATGGCGTTGTTGAAGCCGCGCGCGGTGATCGCGTACTGGTTGGCGTTGACCTGCGCCACCTGCAGGTTGGGCGCCAGCCGCAGTGCCTGCGGCAGCGAGGTGGCTCCGGATCGCCGGATCGCCTCGGGGGTGATGACGTAGACCGCGGCGGCGGCGTCGCTCAGCCGTTCGGCGCGGCGCGACACCGAGGTGATCTGCAGGTTGGCCAGCTCTTCGATCGAGAGATCGGTCAAGCCCGGGTCTGCCGCCTGAACAGCCGACACCGCAATGCACAGGGCCGCGCTGGTGGCGGCGATCTTGACTCCCATCGCCGCAGCCTAAGACTTCCGCGCGCGGCTGTCGAGCCGCAACTGCCCGGGGTGACCGGCCTTGAGGCGAGAATCCGGTCTCATTTCATGGAGCCCACGATGAACCGTCCCGCGATCGTCCTCGTAGCCGGTGGCACCGGCGCGCTCGGCAGCGCCGTCACACAAGCCTTCGTCGATGCGGGCGCGAGCGTGATCGTCAGCTACCGCCAGCGCCGCTCGTTCGACGAGTTGCTCGCGCAGTTGCGGCCTGGCGCGGTGGCGGTGCAGGGGATCGAGCTGGATGCCGGTGACGAGGCCGCGGTGCGGCAGGCGGTCGCCGCATGCCTGCAGCGCCACGGGCGCATCGATGCGCTGGTCAATGCCATCGGCGGCTATGCCGGCGGGGCACCGCTGTGGGAGCAGGATGGCGCCGTCCTCGAGCAGATGATCGGCATGAACCTGCGCGCCATGCATGCGCTGCTGCGCGCCGTGGTGCCGGCGATGCGCACGCAGGGCGCCGGCGCCATCGTCAACGTGGCCGCGATGTCGGGGCTGGYCGCGGCCGCAGGCTCGGGGCTCTATGCGGCGTCGAAGGCCGCGGTGCTCTCGCTGATGGCCACGCTGGCCGACGAGCTGCGCGGCAGCGGCGTGCGCGCCAACTCGGTGCTGCCCGGCACCATCGACACGCCGGCCAACCGCAGCGCGATGCCGCAGGCCGACTTCAGCACCTGGACCGCGCCGCAGGACATCGCGCGTGTCATCGCCTTCCTGTGCAGCGACGAGGCGCGCGCCATCCACGGCGCCGCCATCCCGGTGCGCGGCGGGCGCTGAGGCCCACCGGGCCGTTCAGCGCCGCTGGCGCTGGATCCAGGCCTCGAACTTCTGCAGCAGCAGGGTGCAGAACTCGCGCGATTTGTCGTCGCTGATCTCGCCGTTCGGCCCGAGCAGCTTCGAGACGTTGCCGATGTAGGCCTCGGGCTGCTGCAGCACCGGCATGTCGAGGAACACCAGGCACTGCCGCAGGTGGTGGTTGCTGCCGAAGCCGCCGATCGCGCCGGGCGAGCAGCTCACCACCGCGGCCGGCTTGCCCGACCAGACGCTCTTGCCGTAGGGGCGGGAGCCGACGTCGATCGCGTTCTTCAGCACACCGGGTATCGAGCGGTTGTACTCGGGCGTCGCGAACAGCACCGCATCGGCGCGCGAGACGCGCTCGCGAAAGGCCTTCCAGGCGGCGGGCGGGTCGGCCTCGAGATCCTCGTTGTAGAGCGGCAGTTCGCCGATGCCGACGATCTCGATCTTCAGCGACGGCGGCGCGATCGGCGTGAAGGCGTTCACGAGCGCGCGCGTGAATGACGCGCGCCGCAGGCTGCCGACGATGGCGACGACGTCGAGGGGGGAGGTGCTGCCCATGCGGTGGTCTCCTGGAAGTGATCGGGATGCGAGCCGGAAGACTACCCCGCGCTGCCCCGGCGCGACACCGCCGTGGGGGAGATGTCCAGGACTTCAAGGAGGCCGAGTGGGCGTCATTGTTGCGATCGGGGCAATGATCAATTCACCAAACGCCCATCGATGAATCAAGGGTTAACCACTAGAGTTCACCCCATCGATGCTTTGTCTCCAACCAGATGACCCGTCGAGTTCGAACGAGCCGGACACGCGATGAAGGCGTGGCGACCCGCAAGAAACAAGCTCCATCCAACCTTTCATTGCCACCTTCAAGCTCAAGGAACTCATCATGAACAGCAAGCTTCTCATCGCCGCCTCCCTCGCCCTTGCCGCCGCCCATGGCGCTGCGCTGGCCGAGACCTCGTCATATGCCGAAAGAATGCGCCTGATCGGCCGCACGGCCCAAGCCGGCGAACAAGCCCCGGCGCAAATCGTCGACGGCAGCACCGGCAAGCTGCAGACCGCTGCCGAACAGCGCGCCGCCCACGTCGCCCGCATGGGCCTGATCGGCCGCACGCCGGCCTTCGGCGAAACCTCGGCACCGACGGTCACGGGCGACACCTTCGCCGGCAGCGCGCAGCAGCAGTTCGAACAGCGCATGAAGCTGATCGGCCGCTCGGTCAGCCAGGGCGAACTGGCCGGCTACAACGCCGAGGCGACCAACCAGCTGAGCGCCCAGCGCGCCGCTTCGCGTTCGGCCCAGTGAGCRTGGCGGCCTGAAGGCCGCTGCCGGAAGGGAAACTCCCTACGCCCCGTGTCGGTACATGCCGCACGGGGCGTTCCGCATGGGCAGAGCGGGTGTGCAACCCTGTGCAATACGGGACGTTTGTCTGCTTCATGGCGGTTCATCCGTCGTCGATATCGCCTTCAGTGCGCTGGTAGTGGCCTCCCGCCGCAGCGTCCTCAGGATGACCACGATGAATTTCCTCGGCAACTTCACGATCGGCAAACGGCTCGGCGCCGGCTTCCTGATCACGATCATGGTGGCGGTCGCGATGGCGCTGGCCGCCCGGCAGCAGATGGCGACGATCAGCCAGCAGGTCGGCGACCTGACGCGCGACGAGATGGACAAGGTGGTCCAGCTGTCGCACATGAAGGACAACCAGAACGTGATCGCACGCGGTGTGCGCAACATCGTGCTGTTGTCGGACAAGACGGTCATGCAGGCCGAGAGGAAGCGCATCGAGGAGATGCGCGCGAAGAATGCCGAGATCGTCGCCGGGCTCGAAGCCACGGTGCGCAGCGCCTCGACGCGCGAGCTGCTGAAGGCGGTGTCGCAGACCTTGCCACCGTACGAGCAGGCGATCGACAAGGCGATCGCGCTCGGCTTTGCCGACGACGATGCCGCGGCGACCAAGAGCCTGCTGGCCGATGTGCGGCCGATGCAGAACGCCTACTTCAAGGCCGTGGATGCGCTGGTCGAGGCGCAGCAGCAGGAGATGCGCCAGGTGGCGAGCGACATCCAGGCGGCGGCCCGCGCCGACAGCCTGCTGATGCTCGGCCTGGCCGGCCTGGCCGCGGCGTTCGGCGCGCTGATCGCCTGGGCCGTCACGCGCTCGATCGTGCGCCCGCTGAAGCAGGCCGCGGTGCTCGCCGACCAGGTCAGCGAGGGCGACCTGAGCACGACGCTGAAGATCGACTCGCACGATGAAACCGGCCACCTGCTGCGGGCGCTGCAGCGCATGCGCGACAGCCTGGTGCAGATCGTCGGCAGCGTGCGCGGCAACGCCGAGAGCGTCGCCACCGCCAGCTCGCAGATCGCGCAGGGCAACCTCGACCTGAGCCAGCGCACCGAAGAGCAGGCAAGCGCGCTGCAGCAGACCGCCGCGACGATGGAAGAGCTGAACGCGACGGTGCGCAGCAATGCCGACAACGCGCGCCAGGCCAACCAGCTGGCGCTGGTCGCCTCCGGCGCGGCGACCGACGGCGGCGCGGCGGTGGGCCGGGTGGTCGACACGATGCGCGGCATCCAGGCGTCGTCGAAGAAGATCGTCGACATCATCGGCGTGATCGACGGCATCGCGTTCCAGACCAACATCCTGGCGCTGAATGCCGCGGTGGAAGCGGCGCGGGCCGGCGAGCAGGGCCGCGGCTTCGCGGTGGTGGCCGCCGAGGTGCGCACGCTGGCGCAGCGCAGCGCGGCGGCGGCCAAGGAGATCAAGGCGCTGATCGGCCACAGCGTCGCGCAGGTCGAGCAGGGCACGACGCTGGTCGATCACGCCGGGCAGTCGATGCAGCAGATCGTCACCGCGATCCAGCGCGTCAGCGACATCGTGGCCGAGATCAGCGAAGCGGCGGTCGAGCAGAGCTCGGGCGTGTCGCAGGTCGGCGAGGCGGTCTCGCAGATGGACCAGGCGACGCAGCAGAACGCGGCGCTGGTCGAAGAGGGCGCGGCGGCCGCCGAGAGCCTGAGGCAGCAGGCGCGGATGCTGGTGGACGCGGTCGCGGTGTTCAAGCTGAGCGGCGGAGCAGCCGCCGCCGTTGCCGCGCTACCCGCCTGACATCAACAACGCGCAGGCAACAAAAAAGCCGCTGTGAAGCGGCTTTTTTGTTCCGGCCCCGGGGGCTGGAGATCTTGGTGCCGGTGAGAAGAGTCGAACTCCCGACCTTCGCATTACGAATGCGCTGCTCTACCAACTGAGCTACACCGGCGTGAAGCCAATGAGTATAGCGCGGCTTCAGCCGTTTTCGCGGTGATAAGCCGTGATGCGCTCAACTTCGTTCTTCGAACCCAGGATCACGCTGACGCGTTCGTGCAACGCGGTGGGCTGCAGGTCGAGGATGCGCTGGCCTGCGTTGGTCGCCGCGCCGCCGGCCTGCTCGACGATGAAGGCCATCGGGTTGGCCTCGTACATCAGCCGCAGCTTGCCGGCCTTCTTCGGTTCGCGCTGGTCCCATGGGTACATGAACACGCCGCCGCGCGTCAGGATGCGGTGCACGTCGGCCACCATGCTGGCGATCCAGCGCATGTTGAAGTCCTTGCCGCGCGGGCCGGTGCTGCCGGCCAGGCATTCCTCCACATAGCGCTGCATCGGCGGCGCCCAGTGCCGCAGGTTGCTCATGTTGACCGCGAATTCCTTCGTGTCTTCCGGGATCTTCGCGCCATCCTGCGTCAGCAGCCAGGCGCCTTCCTCGCGGTCGAGCGTGAAGATCGCGACGCCGTCGCCCACCGTCAGCACCAGCATCGTCTGCGGGCCGTACACGCAGTAGCCGGCCGCCACCTGCTGCGTCCCAGGCTGCAGGAAATCGGCTTCGCTGACGCCTACGCCGGTGCCCACGCTGCTCTCCGGCTTCTTCAGCACCGAGAAGATCGTGCCGATGCTGACGTTCACGTCGATGTTGCTCGAGCCGTCGAGCGGGTCGAACAGCAGCAGGTACTCGCCCTGCGGGAAGCGGTTGGGCACCACGTAGATGCCTTCCATCTCCTCGCTGGCCATCGCCGCGAGGTGGCCGCCCCATTCGTTGGCCTCGATCAGCACCTCGTTGGCGATGATGTCGAGCTTCTTCTGCATCTCGCCCTGCACGTTCTCGGTCTCGGCGCTGCCGAGCACGCCGCCGAGCGCGCCCTTGTTGACGCTGATGCTGATGCGCTTGCAGGCGCGTGCCACCACCTCGATCAGCAGGCGCAGCTGGGCCGGAATGTTGCCGTGGCTGCGCTGCTGCTCGATCAGGTACTGCGTCAGGCTGATGCGTTTCGGGGTCAGGCGCTGCGTCATGCCGCGACCTCGCCGGATTGCAGCGCCCGGCCGACGATCTCGCGCACGTCGTTCGACAGGTCGGCCTTGGCCGCGACGCGCTTCAGCGCCTCGCCCGCCGCGGTGCGGTAGGGCTCGGCCAGGTTGCTCCAGCGGTCCATCACGCGGGCGACGCGCGCGGCGAGCTGCGGGTTCAGGCTGTCGAGCTCGATCATGCGGTCGGCCCAGAACACGTAGCCGGCCGCATCGCGGCGGTGGAAGGCGGCCGGGTTCAGCATGCACAGCGCGCTGATCAGGCTGCGCGCGCGGTTCGGGTTCTTCAGCGAGAAGTCCGGGTGCTGCAGCAGCTGCTTGGCGCGCGTGAACACGCGGCCGTCCTTCTCCGGTGCGCCGGCCTGCAGCGCGAACCACTTGTCGATGACCAGCGGCTCGCCCTTGAAGATCTCATGGAAGCGTTGCAGCGCCGGCTCGGCCAGCTCGGCATGCGCGTGCACCAGCGCGGCCAGCGCGCCCATCCGGTCGGTCATGTTGCCGGCGTCCTTGAAGCGCTGGTAGGCGCGGCCCGGCCACACGGCGTCGCCGTGGCGGGTGGCATCCAGGCACAGCATCGCCAGCGCCAGGTTGGCCAGCGCACGCTTGCCGGCCGACACCGGGTCGGGCGAGTAGCCGCCGCGCACCTGGTGGGCCTCGAACGCCCACTGCCAGTCGTCGCGCAGGGCCTGCGCGAGCTGCAGCTTCATCGATTCGCGCGCCGCATGGATGCGCTGCGGGTCGACCACGTTCAGCTGCTCGGCGACGTAGGTCTCGCTCGGCAGCGTCAGCGCGAGTTCCTTGAAGGCGGCATCGAGCTCCGGCTGGCGCAGCACCGCGCGCATCGCCTCGATGAAGGCGGCATCCAGCGGCTGCTGCGGCTGCTCRCTCGCCACCGCCGCCAGCAGGCGGTTCAGCGCCAGGCGCTGGCCGGCTTCCCAGCGGTTGAACGGGTCGCTGTCGTGCTTCAGCAGCACCAGCAGGTCGTCGTCGGACAGGTGGTCGATCAGCACCACTGGCGCCGAGAAACCGCGCAGCAGCGACGGCACCGGCTCCACGTCGACGTTGACGAAGGTGAAGAAGCTGCGCGATTCGTGCAGCACCAGCACGCGCTCGGTGCCGCCGGCCGCCGGCTCGTCTTCGAGCTGCAGCGCGAGCGGCTGCCCGTCGCGGCCGATCAGCCCCATCGCGACCGGGATCACGTACGACTCCTTCACCGCCTGCCCCGGCGACGCCGGGCAGCTCTGCTCGATGCCCAGCGTGTAGGTGCGGGTCGGCGCGTCGTAGCGGCCGCGTGCGTTGACGCGCGGCGTGCCGGCCTGGCTGTACCAGCGCTTGAACTGCGGCAGGTGCTTCGCGAGCTCGCTGTCGGGGTTGGCGTCGGCGATGGCCTGCGCGAAGTCGTCGCAGGTCACGGCCTGGCCGTCGTGGCGCGCGAAGTACAGCGTGATGCCGCGCGCGAAGCCGTCGCGGCCGACCAGCGTCTGCATCATCCGCACCACCTCCGAGCCCTTCTCGTAGATCGTCGCGGTGTAGAAGTTGTTGATCTCGACGTAGCTGTCCGGGCGCACCGGGTGGGCCATCGAGCCGGCGTCTTCGGGGAACTGCATCTGGCGCAGCTGGCGCACGTCCTCGATGCGCTTGACGGCGCGGGCCGTGGGGCTGCCGGCCATGTCCATGCTGAATTCCTGGTCGCGGAAGACCGTCAGGCCTTCCTTCAGGCTCAGCTGGAACCAGTCGCGGCAGGTGATGCGGTTGCCGGTCCAGTTGTGGAAGTACTCGTGGCCGACCACGCTCTCGATGCCGGCGTAGTCGACATCGGTGGCGGTGGCCGGGTTGGCGAGAACGAACTTCGTGTTGAAGATGTTCAGGCCCTTGTTCTCCATCGCACCCATGTTGAAGTCGCCGACCGCGACGATCATGAAGCGCTCCAGGTCGAGCGGCAGCTTGAAGCGGGCCTCGTCCCAGACCACGCTCGCGATCAGCGAGTTCAT
>NZ_JBFUGN010000035.1:0-17550 GCF_056402895.1 Rhizobacter sp. P3_B12
GTGCAGGCGAGCGGCACCGTCAGCGAGTTCAAGAGCGGCAGCACCGACCCCGAGCGGCTGACCGAGTTGGCCACCGTCACCGCGATCAGCACCTGCGGCGCCGGCCCCAGCATCGCCGCGCGCGAGATCACGCTGCCGCTGGCCAGCGCCGGCGACCTCGAAGCGGTCGAGGGCATGCTGGTCGAGTTCAAGCAGACGCTCACTGTCTCCGAGGTCTACACCCTGGGCCGCTATGGCGAGCTGGTGCTGTCCACCGGCGGCCGGCTGTTCCAGGCCAACAACCACCCGGGCGACGCGACGCGCGACGCGGTGAACGCCGCGAACGCGCTCGCGAAGATCGTGCTCGACGATGGCGCCGGCATCCAGAACCCGACGCCGATTCCCTATCTCTCCGCCGCCGACACCAACGGCACGCGCCGCGTCGGCGACACCGTGGCCGGCGTGCGCGGCGTGATGACCTGGACGGCCGATGCCTTCCATGTGCACCCGGTCGCGGCCCCCGCGTTCACCGCCGCCAACCCGCGCCCCGCCGCACCGGCCGCCGTCGGCGGCACCCTGCGCGCCGGCAGCCTGAACGTGCTGAACTACTTCACGACGCTCGGCCAGCGCGGCGCCAACACCGCCGACGAACTGGTGCGCCAGCGCGCGAAGCTGGTCGAGACCATCGTCGGGCTGGATGCCGATGCGCTCGGGCTGATGGAGATCGAGAACAACGGCACCGTCGCACTCGCCGACCTGGTCGGCGCGGTCAACGCGAAGCTGGGTGCCAACACCTATGCGTGGATCGACGCCGGCAAGCCCGGCACCGATGCGATCACCGTCGCGATGATCTACAAGCCGGCGCGCCTGACGCCGATCGGCAATGCAGTGGTGCCGACCGACCCGGACTTCGCGGTCGGCGGCGGCCTGCGCCCGCCGGTGGCGCAGCGCTTCGCCGCGGTCGACAACCTCGGCGGCTTCTGGCTGGTCGTGAATCACCTGAAGAGCAAGGGTTCGTGCCCGGCGTCGGCGGCCGACCTGGATGCCGATTTCGGCCAGGGCTGCTGGAACGTCTCGCGCTTCCGGCAGGCGCTCGCGCTGCAGAAGTGGGTGGCGCAGCTCGCCGACACCTCGGGCGAGAGCGACGTGCTGATGGTCGGCGACTTCAACTCCTACCTGAACGAAGACCCGGTCAAGAGCCTGGAAGGCGGCGGCTTCGAGGAACTGCTGAAGCGCCTGCCCGAAGAGGCCCGCTACAGCTACGTGTTCAACGGCGAATCGGGCGCGCTCGACCATGCGTTCGCGAGCGAGACGCTGGGCGCGCAGGTGAGCGGCGTCACGGTGTGGCACGTCAACGCCGACGAGCCGCTGGTGCTCGACTACAACACCGAATTCAAGACCGACGACCGCTATGCGGCGACGCCGTTCCGCTCGTCGGACCACGACCCGGTGCTGGTCGGCCTGACGCTCACGGCCGACGCGCCGGTGATCGTGCCGGCGCTGGCCGCGACGCTGCCGGGCAGCGGCGTGGTGGGCACGGCCGTCAGCATCACCGGCATCGCGGCGAGCAACGGCAGCGCGCTGTCGGTCGACTGGGGCGACGGCACGGTCGAGGCCCCGGCGGTCGGCGCCACGACGCTCAGCCACAGCTATGCCGCGGCCGGCAGCTTCACGCTGAAGCTCGTGCTCACCGGCGCGGGCGGGCTGACGGCCGAGCGCAGCAGCACCGTCGTGGTGAGCGCCGCGCCGAGCAGCGGCGACACGCCGGAGCTGTTCTTCAGCGAGTACGTCGAAGGCGGCAGCAACAACAAGGCGCTGGAGATCTACAACCCGACCGCGGGCACGGTGGACCTCACGGCCTACACGGTGCGGCTGTATGCGAACGGCGGCACCGCGCCGAACACCTCGCTGCCCTTGACCGGCACGCTGGAGCCGGGCAAGACGCTGCTGCTGATCCACACCTCGTTCACGACGGCCGTCACGCTGCCGGGCGCGCTGAAGACCGGGGTCGTCAACTTCAACGGCGACGACGCGGTGACGCTGGAGAAATCGGGCACCGTGATCGACTCGTTCGGCCAGGTCGGGTTCGACCCGGGCGCCGCGTGGACCGGCGGCACGCTGTCGGCGCTGGACCGCACGCTGCGCCGCAAGCCGGGCATCGTGCACGGCAGCGTGCCGGCCGCGGCGCCGGCGGCGTGGGACCTGAGCAGCGAATGGGTGGGCTTCCCGATCGACACGTTCGACGGGCTTGGGAGCCACGTCGCGCAGTGAAGTCGGCAATGAAGTTGGCAGTGAGGTCCGCAATCGAGGGTGCGGTAACCGAAGATGTGCTGCAACAACTGCGACAGCGCTGAAACATCGGCGATACCGAGGGTTGGCATCCTTGCGGACTTCATCAACAGGGAGCCCAGAATGCACACCCCCACCGACCTCACCCGCCGTTTCATCGCCATCGCCGCCGGATCCGGCGTCCTCGCCCTCGTGCTGTGCCTGACACCGATGCTGGGCGCCAACGCCCCCGATGCCGGCGCCTTCACCGCCTCGGGCGGCCTGGTGGCCGACACCGCCCCCGCCGCACCGGCGGGCGATGCCGGCATCTACGCCGGCCCGGCGATCAACGAGTCCGCTGCCACCACGCAGTGACCTGCGGTGACCGCAGTGACCCTCACTTCGCCTGCGGTGCGTACACCTTCGGCTGCGCCGGCTTGCTCATCCCCGCACCGAGGAAGAAGCTGGTGTTCGGCGGCTGGTTGTAGGCCGAGTTCTGGTTCGCGATCGCCGAGCGGTACTGCGTGTCGTGCATCAGCGTGCGAAGCCGTTCGGTGCTCGGGATCGTCGTCGTGAAGATCATCAGCTCGCTGTTGTTGGCGTTGCGCCAGATCACCTCCTCGCGCCAGTCGCCGAACAGGTCGGCCGAGAGGTTCGGCGTCGCCTTCGTGGTGTTGTTCGACGCGGCGTTGTAGTTCGACGCCGTCAGCAGCCGGTCGATCTTCTCGGTGGCCGGATTCCACTTGTCGATGGTCGTGCCGTCGAGCAGCTCGCGCAGCAGGTCGCCATCCCAGTACACGCCGAAGTTGACGCGCGACGGACGGCGGTCCGAGATCGACTCGCCCTTCGCACTGGTCAGCCCACCCACCGTCGCCCAGCTCTCGGCGCCCGGGTAGCGCGCATCGACATCCATCACGACGCCGCGGCCCACGTCGACCCCGCCGCCCGGCAGGCTCCACAGGATCTTGCCGGTGGCCGCGTCGTGCATCTCCACGCCGTGCGCGCCGTAGTGGCCTGGCTCCTCGTGGACCATCATCACCTCCTTGCCGGGACGCGTCGGGTCGAAATCGCTCACGTGCAGCGCATCGCCATGGCCGAGGCCGGTGGAGTACAGGCCCTTGCCGCTGGAGTCGATCGCGGCGGCGCCGAACACGATGTCGTCCTTGCCGTCGCCGTTCACGTCGGCGATCACCAGGCTGTGCGCGCCCTGCCCGCGGTACGCCGAGTTGCCGCTGGTGTTGGTGTCGAAGGTCCAGCGCGATGCGAGCTTGCCGTCGCGCCAGTCCCAGGCCGCGATCACCGCGCGGGTGTAGTAGCCGCGGCTCATCACCAGGCTCGGCCGCTGGCCATCGAGGTACGCCACGCCGGCGAGGAAACGGTCGACCCGGTTGCCGTAGCTGTCGCCCCAGCTCGATACCGTGCCGCGCGCCGGCACATAGGCAGTGGTCGCCATCGCCTTGCCGCTCAGGCCGTTGAAGACCGTCAGGTACTCGGGGCCGCTCAGGATGTAGCCGGTGCTGTTGCGGTGGTCGGCGGTGGCGCTGCCGATCACGGCGCCGGTGCCGTCGATCGTGCCGTCGCCGGTCTTCATCGCGATCTCGGCGCGGCCGTCGCCATCCAGGTCGTAGACGATGAACTGCGTGTAGTGCGCACCGGCGCGGATGTTGCGGCCGAGGTCGATGCGCCACAGCCGCGTGCCGTCGAGCTTGTAGGCATCGACGAACACGTTGCCGGTGTAGCCGGACTGGGAGTTGTCCTTCGAGTTGGACGGATCCCACTTGACGATCAGTTCGTAGTCGCCGTCACCATCGACATCGCCGACGCTCACGTCGTTCGGGCTGTAGTCGTAGGCCACGCCGTCGGGCGTGGTGCCGCCGGCCGGGCGCTGCAGCTTGACGGTGAGGTACTGCTGCGGCCAGGTCGCGGTGGCGCTGCTCTGCGCCTGCTCGACGCCGTTGACGATGGCCGCCACGCTGTATTTCGCGCTCGCGCTGCCGCCGGCATCGACAAAGTTGGTGCTGCTCGCGATCGGGCTCGCGTTCAGCTTGCTGCCGTTGCGGTACAGGTTGTACGTGACGCTGTCGGCCTCGGTGCCCAGCATGCGCCAGCTGACGAAGACGCCGTTGCCGGTGGCGACGGCCACGACGCCGCGGTCGAGGAACTCGACCTGGCGTGAGCCGGCGACCGGGCCGGTGGACGGTGCGGGAGCGGGTGCTGGCGTGGGTGCAGGGGCAGGAGCAGGCGCTGGAGTGGGCGCGGGTGCCGGGGTCGGTGCAGGCGCAGGTGCCGGCGCAGGTGCCGGCGCGGCCGCCGAGGTCGCACAGAAGCCGATCGACTCGTTCGTCGCCTTCGCTGCGAGCGTCCTGTTCCACTCGACGCCACTCAAGGCCAGCGTGGACCCGCTCTGCTTCCACACGCCGTTCCACAGGTTGCCGACCGTCCCGGGCACGGTCAGCGTGCCGCTCCACTGCACCGCCTCGCTGTTCGGGTTCGAGACACGCACCGTGGCGCAGTAGCCCGAACCCCACTGGTTGTTGACCACGTAGGTCAGGGTCACCGGACTGGCGGCGTGAACAGCGGGCACGCACAGCCCCGCGACGGCCGCGCAAACGGCCAGCGGCTTGGATCGGATCATGGTCGCTTCCTCGGGGGCTGTGGAGCTCAGGGGGTCAGGGGATCAGGGCCGCCAGGTCAGTGTCGCCTTCGTGTTGATGTCGGTGGCCGACCCCACGTTGGAGGTGGCATCGACGAACCCGGAGCGGTTGCCCGAGCTCAGGTTGAGCCCCGTGCCGCGGTACTCGACGTCGCCATGCAGGTTCAGGCTGCCCGACGCGCCCTGGCTCGCCTCGAAGAAGCCCAGCGGGTAGAACGTGGTGCGCACCTGGGCCGAGCCCGACACCGAGAAGCTGTTGTTGCCCCACGGGCTACCGGTCACGCCGATCACGCTGAGCCCGCCGACCGTGCCGCCGCTGACCGAGCCGTTCGCGACGATGGCCTGGTCTTCGATGCGCGCGCTGCCGGTGGCGCTGCCGCCCGGCAGGATCGTCGCGTACGGGCCGACATACACCGACGAAGGCGTGCTCGTCGGTGCGCAGCCGCCGCCGTTGGCATGGCGCAGGGTGCCCGACGGGCAGGCATCACGCTGGCCGTTCTGGAAGCCCTGCGGCCAGGCGTTCGCCAGCTCGACCATGTACGGGTAGCGCCAGATCGATTCATACGCCTGGTCCCACACCACCGTCTTGAACACCGACGGCGTCGCGGTCACCACCAGGAACAGCGGCTCGCCTGCGTTCACCTTGAAGCTCAGGTCGGCGTCCAGCCCCTTCTGCTGCGCGCTGTAGCGGGCCGACGTGAACTGCGTGTTGGTGGCCACCAGGCCCCAGCGGAAGTCAGCATCGGAACCCGCCTGGTTGATGCCGCGGAACTTCACCGTCACCGTGGTGGCGCCGTTSGTCGGGTACAGCCGCACGACGTTGTAGCCGAAGCGCTGCGGYGCGCCGTAGAACGGCGASGCGAAGCGGCGGTTSGTCGCCCAGCTGCCGTCCAGYGCCTCSAGCGGCATCAGGCGGTGCATGCGCTCGGCCTTGTCGGTCAGCGTGATGTTGCCGTAGGTGGTRCGGAAGGTGTCGGGCGTGGCCTTGTAGTCCCACACCACGTTGTGCATCGCCCAGTCGCCCATGAAGTCGTTGAGCTGCGGCAGCGTCCAGCCGCGCGACTTCTGGATGTTGGTCAGCGGGTCGGCRCCGCTSGTGGTCCAGATCTGCGTGACCGCGCCGGGGCCGTACTTGTCCTTCAGGAACTCCATGAACTGCCAGTTGCAATAGCGGTCGCGCGTGGAGCCCAGGTAGAGGTGCGGCGCGTTCGGCAGCATCTCGGAGCAGTGCGCGTTGCCCTGGTACTCGGGCAGYTGGTGCGGCGTGAAGTTCGCGTGGCTCTCGAAGAGCCAGCCGCAGGTGTTCGACTGGTAGCACTCGAGGCCGCCGTTGTTGCCGGCCCAGGATTGCCAGCCGTGCGTGAACTCGTGCGTGAGGCCCCARTGGTCCCTCAGCGCGGCGGGGGCGATCCACATGCCGAGGTGCAATGCACGCTGGTTGTCGACCCAGGCGCCGCCGGTCAGGCCCCAATCGGAGTGGATGTGGATGGCCGGCTTGATCTTGTCCGTCTTGTTGTAGAACGGCTCGGGCATCAGCAGGTTSGAGTTGAACAGGTTCTCCCAGACGGTGTTCTCGAGCGTGTTGGCCGCGAGGGTCAGGTCGGCGTCGGAGATCGTCTCGTCGGAATAGAACGCGAAGTGGGCCGACTCCTTGACGAGCYTGAAGCTGGCCTGCTCGGGGTTCGGGCCACCGGCGCGCCAGGTGCCGGGCGTGACCGTGGGCTTCGGCGTGGTGCCGGGGGCGGCCCAGGTGGTCAGCGTGCTGCCCTGGTCGACGACCGCGGGGCTGGGCGCGGGAGCGGGAGCGGGGGCCGGCGCAGGCGCAGGAGCCGGTGTGGGGGCCGGTGCCGGCGCGGGGGTCGGTGCGGGTGCGGGTGCGGGCGCCGGAGCCGGTGAAGGCGCGGGAGCGGGAGCAGGTGCCGGAGCAGCCGCCACCGGCCCGATCGCGCAGGCCTTGCGCTTGCCGACGACCGGGTCGCCGAAGGTCGCGTTGCTGCAGGCGATGGTGCCCGACTTCGTCGCGACGACCCACTTGTTCTGCGCGCCGTACGACACCAGGCGCGGCTTCGAGCCCACGGCACACGTCGCGCGCTCGCTGGCGCAGAACGTGTAGCCGCTCGGCCAGTCGGCCGCGAAGGCCGGTGCGGCCCCCATGCTGCCCACGATCGCTGCAGCAGCGGCGGCGATCCTCATGCGATTCATCTTCTTCATCGTCATCTCCCGAAAAGTGGCGCGATTCTGGAAGAGGACGACCGACCAGTGATGACCGCGGCGTTCTGGAGATCTGCCCGTCTGTCATCAAACGTAAGGCGAAAAAACAAAAACCCCCGGCTCCCGCCGGGGGTTCGTTTCGCGGAGGAACGTCGCGTTACGGGAAGGTGGTCACCGTCGGCGTGAACGACGCGTTGCAGCCGGTCTGCGACCCGGTGTTGTTGATGACGTGCACGATGCCGCCATTGCCGCCCAGGCACACCGAGATCATGCTGTGGAAGCGCACGCCGTTGTTGGTGGGCACCTCGATCGCACGGTCGAGCAGGATGCCGCCGTTGGTGAACACGCTGTAGATGCCCAGGCCCCAGGCTTCGTGGCTGGTGACGTTGTTCGACACCTTGTACGAGGCCCAGCCGCGGCCGGTCGTGCTGTTCCATGCCGACTGGCTCGGCGGGTCGTACGGGATCTCCGACTGGTAGAAGTACACGCGGCCGCCATTGCCGTTCCACACCACCTGGTGTTGCTGGAAGTGCTCGACGAACAGGCCGTAGATGGTCACGTCGTTGCCGTTCACCCACAGGCCGTTGGCGGACGGGTTGTCGTTCCAGCTGACGCCGTCGCCATGGTCGGCGCGCCACAGCCAGGTGTGGTCGACGATCGTGTTGTTGGCATTGATGCTCAACGCGATGCCGACACGGCCGGCCGCCGCGCCGCCGATGCGGAAGAACAGGTCATGCAACGCGGTCGGGTTGGCCGCGTGGCTGGCGCTGGCGCCGCTCGGGCCGACCTCCATCAGCACGCCCGATTCGGTGCGGCCCGCATCGAGGAACAGGCCCGAGATCGTCAGGCCATCGACGTCGGCCGTCTTGATCAGCGGCTGYCCGTTGTCGGAGCGCAGCGTCGCGAAGCCCAGCCCGAGGATCACCGTGTTCGGGTTGTTGACCTGCAGCGTCTGCGTCAACACGTAGGTGCCCGGCGTGAACAGGATGTGCTTGCCGGCCGCCAGCTGCCCGTTGATGGTGGCCGCGCTGTCGCTCGGCTTCGCGAGGAAGAAGCTGCTGATCGGCAGCGTCGTGCCCGGCGTGGTGGCGCCATTGCTCCAGCTGATGCCCGCGCTGTTGGTGCTCAGTGCAGGCACGCGCACCGCGTAGCTGCCGTTGGCATCGATGAACAGGTACGGCTTCTCGCGGATCACCGGCGTCTGCGCGATCTTGGTGTAGCGCTGGCCCCCGGTCGGGAAGTTGCCGGCCGGCGCGTTCGGCACGCCGACGAACACCATGTTCCAGTTCGAGCCGCTCCAGCTGCCCCACTGGCTGTTGCGCGAGATCCATTGCTGCTGCGACGCCGAGTTGACGTTGCCGTCGACCAGCACGTCGGAGAACCAGCCGCCGCTCGACCAGCCGTTGTTCTGGTTCAGCTTGATGTTGCCGCGCACGTGCATGCGGCGGAACGGGATCGCCTGCGAGACGGCCCACTGCATCGTGTTGTTGCCGATGCCCTGGCTCGGCGTGACCGAGAAGTTCTCGGCGCCGCGCCAGAAGTTCTGCGTCGCGTTGTCGCCGCCGAGGAAGGCGTTGGAGCGCAGGTCACCGTTGACGTGCACCTGGTCCGGGTGGCTGCCCAGGCCCAGCACCTGCGTGTAGAAGCCCACCGGGATGCGCAGGTTGTTGTAGGTGCCCGGGGTCAGCAGGATCGCATCGCGGCGCGGGCCGAAGTGGTTCGGCTGCTGCGCGTTGTAGATGTCGTTGATCTGGCCCTGCAGGTTCGGCGTCGACGGGTTGTAGATGTGGACGTTCGGCCCGAAGTCGGGCGTCGTGCCGGTCGGCGGCGGGTTGGTGGGCGGCGGGGTGGTCGTGTCCGACAGCACGAACTGCTCCCAGGCCTGCACGGCCGGGCGATCGGCGACCAGCAGGCCGCCGCGGTTCATGTCGGCGCTGACGTAGAGCCCGGTCGTCGCGGAACGGATCGCGACCGTGCCGTTGGCCTGCGTCTCCAGTGTGAACTGCTCCCAGGCGTTGATGGCCTGGCGGTTGGCGATCAGCCGGCTGGTGTTCGGTGCGCCCAGGCCCTGGTCGGCCGAGACGATGTTGCCGCTGATGGTCGCGCGGAACGACACCGTGCCATTGCCGTTGCGGATGACCTCGAAGTCTTCCCAGGTGCTGGCGACCGGCGCGGTCGCGTTCAGGAACGAGGTTCCCGTCGCGGTGGCGCTGACGAAGTTGTTGTTGGCCACGGCACGAAGCGTTGACGCGTCTGCCGAGGCGGCGAATGCGCCCAGCATCGCGGCCATCGCGACGGCCTGTCGGGTACTCCACATGTTCTCTCTCCTTGAAGGTTTCTTGTTGGCTTCCCCAGGCGTCCCTCGGCCTCGTCGCGAGGCCGCACCTGTGGCAAGGCATCCCAATCTATGAGCCCGGCCGGCTTTTTCCTGTGTCTCTTTGCAAGACTCGTCTGCGCAAAGTGGAACCGCTTCCAGCCGACGCGGCGATTTGATCATTCCTGGCGGGCCGGCGCCTGAGGGTAAGTCCGGACTTTCACTGTTTCAAAGTGCATCCGCGTTGGCGACAATGCGCCCGGAATCCAACGACAAGAGGCGGGAGAGGCCACGAGGAGGACGCCAGCGTGTACGAGCCAGTGCCGACGGGCAAGCTCTCGTTGACACCCGGCGCGCGCGAATCAGACAGCGCGGCTCGTTGACGTCAGGCCTCGGGTGCGTGGCACACCGCTTCGAGGTTGTGCCCGTCCGGCCCGATGACGAAGGCCGCGTAGTAGGTCGCGTGGTAGTGCGGGCGCAGGCCCGGCGCACCGTGGTCCCGGCCACCGGCCGCCAGGGCAGCGCGATGGAAGGCATCGACCTGCCGGCGCGTCTCGGCCCTGAAGGCCAGATGAAGATGGGCCGGCTTCTCGTCGGTCTGGAAGATGCACAGCGAGCAGCTGCCGTCCGGGCGGCTCAGCTCGACACCGTACGCGGGCGTGCCCTCCGAGACGACGGCGACGCCGAGCGGCTCGAGCGCCTGGAGGAAGAACGCCTTGCTGGCCGCGTAGTCGCTGGCGCCGAATTTGACGTGATCGAACATGCGGGTCAGTCCATGTGCTCGATGTCTGCGGGCATCCCGACCCAGCGGTGCATGCGTTCTTCGTACACCGAGAACGTCGGGCCGGGAAAGGAGGGATCGGCGAACGCACCGACGGGAATGATGACGCTGTCTTCGCGCCCCTCGCAGGTGTAGTACACCGTGGCGCCGCAGGTGGTGCAGAAGTGGAAGGTGGCGCGGCTTCCGCCATCGCCGACCCGATCGAAGGTGTTCGACGCGCCGGCCAGGGCCACCGACTCGGCGGGAAACCGCGCCTGCGCAGCGAACACGCTGCCCGTTCTGCGCTGGCAGGCCAGGCAGTGGCACACGGAGACGCGAACGGGATCGGCCGACGTGATGGCCGTGAGCTGTCCGCAAGAGCAACTGGCAGTTCGGGTCGTCATTTCTTCTTCAACGGCCCCGCGTCGGGCCGCCTCGTTCGCCAAGCCAGCGCGGAGTATGCAACGACCCCAGTGCAGGCATCATTGCCGCCGACATGACGCCCCTGAACCTTCCCTTCGACACCTTTGACTGGATCTGCGGACTGCTGCTCAACGGCGTTCTCGCATTCTTCGTGCTGGCGGCGATCACCGCCGCAGGTCGCCCGCTGTGGGGCATCCTGGTCACGGCGAGCGTGTTCGTGCTCAGCATCGGTTCAGCGGCGCTGGTCAAGCTTCTGCTGCAAGCCGCTGCGAGCCCGGAATACCTGGCAACTGCCTCCTACAGGCGGCGAGCACTCCTGACCTGGATGCCCTGGCCGCTGGGGATCGTCGCGACCTGCATGGTGATCCTCGGTTGCGTACACGCCATGCGGTGGGTCGACGAGCGGCGCAGGCGCCAGAAGACTCTCGAGACCTTCGGTCCCCAGCTCGGCGTGCGAAAGGCCTTGCACGAGATGCTCGCCCGGGCAGGGCAGGATGCCTCTTGCGGCCTGCCATGCCTGCACAACGGCGGCGTGCCGTGCACCCGGAACGGCCGATGCGAAGTGCGAGCGATCATGGCGCGCCTGCCGCCTGATGCGCCCAAGCTGACAGCACGCAAGCGCCGCCGGATTTTCTGGGACACCTGAAGACACGAGGATTGGCCCATGACCGCCCTTCTCAGGTTTTCAGGGGCCGTCGAGCAAGACGCCCGCATCCCATCGGGACATCGTGGCGCGGTTGAATGCCGGTCGAAGAACAGCCAAGGGTTGAACCAACCGTCAGCGCGGTGCGACCTACACCGGTCGCGCACGCAGCACGCCACCAGCGCACACAAAGTTGCCTCCACCAAGGTGGTGGATCGTCTGCAGCGCAACGTTGTCATCGCGAAACAACCAATGGCCGCCCGCGAAGATGCGTTCGTCGGCTGCGGCCGCAACCACCTCCGCGAAGCAGGTGTCATAGGCGTCCTCCGTATGCGGCTCGCGAAGCAGTCGGCATTCGAGCCAGGCGGCGCAGCCCAGCTCGATCAGCGGCATGCCGAGTATGGGCCCGGTCATGGCGGCGATGCCGTGGCGGGAAAACTTGTCGATGGCGCGTCCGCTTGAACTGCCGACAGCGTAGGTCAGGTCGACCAGCCCCGCACCCGGAAGACAGAGGCCGAATGCGCCGCTGGCCGTCACGAGTTCGCGCGTGTAGCTTCGCTTGTCGATGACGACGGCGACGCGTGGTGGGGTGAATTCGACTGGCATCGACCATGCGGCCGCCATCACGTTGCGGCGCTCGCCGTCGGCGCTGGTCACCAGTACGGTCGGGCCGTGATTGATCAGACGACTCGCATGCTCGGGCGCAACCGGTCGGAAATGGTCGTTCATCGCAGGCTCCCGGCTTTCGTCGCTCAGGCGCCCGGGTGCGTGTGGTAGACCTTGTTGACGATGGTCCACTTGCCGTCGATCTTCAGCAGATTGAAGAAATCGGTGAAGCGGTTGCCGGCCACATTGTCGCTGTCCACACGCGCACTCGCTGCGGTCCCGGCGATGTCGATGCGGGCGATGGCCGCCTGCGCCTTTGGCGAGGGTTCGAACGTGTCGACGATGTCGTAGAGCTTCTGGATCTCCGGTCCGAACACCTCCTTTCCATTGAGGCCGAAGATCGTCGCCTTCTCGTGAAAAGCCGGCTTCATTGCCGCGCTGCTGGCGTCGGCGTTGCCTTCAACGTACATGCTCAGTACTTCGGCGATCGCGTTGCATTCCTGGACGTAGGTCGGTGCGGTCATGTCATGGCTCCAGATTGATCAAGAAATGTCCCAGGCGAACCGCCGGGAGCATGGTTGGGAAGTCACTCGCATCACCGACGGGCGTACTCTTCCGCGGGCTTGTCGGTCGGGGTCGCCCAAGCGGCCTTCGTCTCCTCGGAGACCGGCAGATTGACGGCAGTGTTCGTCGGCGGAATCGGCTTCATGAACCACTTGTCGTAGAGCTGCACGATCTCGCCGCTCTTCATCATGCCGCGCAGCGTGTTGTCGATGCTTTGCTTGAAGGCTGGGTCATCCTTGCGGATCATGATCGCGATCGGCTCCACGCCCAGCACCTCGCCGACGATCTTGAAGTCCGCCGGATTGCGCGATTTGGCGATGTTGCCGGCCAGCACCTGCGCGTCCATCACGAATGCATCGGCTCGCCCCGAGTCGAGGTTGAGCATGCTGTCGGTGTGGTCCTTGCCGAAGATCTCCTGGAACTCGACGCCCGCCGCCTTCTGGTGTTTGCGCAAGAGCTGCACGCTCGTCGTGCCGGTGGTCGTCGCGACCTTGCGGCCATTGAGCTGACTGATCGACTGGATGCCGGAGTTCGCCTTGACGGCGATGCGGATCTCCTCGACGTAGGTCGTGAGTGCGAACGCGACCTGC
The DNA here is from genome assembly GCF_056402895.1 of Rhizobacter sp. P3_B12. Taxonomy (NCBI): domain Bacteria; kingdom Pseudomonadati; phylum Pseudomonadota; class Betaproteobacteria; order Burkholderiales; family Sphaerotilaceae; genus Rhizobacter; species Rhizobacter sp. P3_B12. The sequence continues at coordinate 13,012 of NZ_JBFUGN010000035.1, forward strand.
TGCTGCCGGGTGGCGTTGTTGGTCGTCGAGCCGCACTCGATGTCGATCGTGCCGTTCTGCAGGAGCGGCATGCGGTTGGCCGACGAGACGGGCTGGTACTTGATGTCGAGCTTGGGCAGGCCGAGCTGTTTCTGCACGTCGGCGAGCGCTCGATGGCACAGGTCGATGTGGAACCCGACGTACTTGCCGTTGCCGAGCGTGTACGACAGCGCGCCGGAGGACTCGCGCACCCCCATCGTCACCGAGGCGGATTCCTTGATCTTCTGCAACGTGTCCGCCTGGGCGGCGGCGGTGGCTGAAACGGCGGCGGCGAGCGCAATGACCTGGAGCTTCACAGGCGCCTCACTTGGCGAAGAGGCTGGCGATGTTCGCGAACGCCTTGATCTCCAGCGCATTGCCGGACGGGTCGAGGAAGAACATCGTGGCCTGCTCGCCCGGCTCGCCCTTGAAGCGGATGTAGGGCTCGATGATGAAGGCGATGCCTCGGCCTTTCAGGCGCTCCGCGGCCGCTTGCCACTCGGGCATCGGCAACACGATGCCGAAGTGGCGTACCGGAACGCCGTGCCCATCGACCGCATTGCGTTGTGCTGGGCCGGCCTCACCGGGTGCGAGGTGGGCGACGATCTGGTGGCCGTAGAAGTTGAAGTCGATCCAGTCGTTGGAACTGCGACCTTCGGGGCAACCCAGGACCTCGCCATAGAACTGGCGGGCGAGAGAAAGATCATGAACCGGGAAGGCGAGGTGGAACGGGGACAGGGGGCCGGGATTGGTGGTCAAGGCTTGCATGGTCTCGCTCATCGAGTGGATTGACACTGGTCATCCTAGAGACCGCACAGAAAAAGAAAATCAATATCAATTTTCGCTGAGCATCAAGGAAATTTGACGTCAAATTCCGTACGCGCTGGAGATGAGCTGGGCCAGTGCGCGCACCGGCTCGCTGAGCGAGCGCCGTGCGCGGTGAACCAGGCCGATGTCGCGATGGAAGGTGCGGCTGCCCAGGTCGATGGCGCGCACAGCCGCCGGCCAGCGGCGATGCGTGGCCGACTGTGGAATGAGCGCCACGCCGACACCCTGCGCCACGAGGCTCACGATGGCCTCCAGTTCATCGACTTCGCAAACTTCCTGCACCGTGAGGTGCATCGCCCGCAGGAAGCGGTCGGCCTGCCGGCCACCGAAAGAAGCACGGTCATAGCGCACGAACGGCTGAGACGACAGCAACTCCACCCAGTCGTCGCCCGGCGTGTGTCGCGGCACGATCAGCCGGAACGGCTCCTGCGCCAGCGTCGTCCATCGCAGGTCGCTGTGCAGCGAGAACGGCGGGCGGATGATCACCGCCATGTCGATCTCGCCCGCGTCCACGAGGTTCACCAGGTCCATCGACAGGCCGGGAATGATGCGCGTGCGGCACCCCTGCCATTGCTTGTGGAACGCCGCCAGCGCCTTCGGCAGCAGTGACCGCTGTGCCGAGGCGATCGCACCGACGTTCAGTCGGGTGACGGCGGCATGCGCCACGTCGCCCGAGCCAAGACTCTCATACAAGCGCACCAGCTCGTGCGCACGCAGCAGTGTCTGATGCCCCATCTCGTTGAGCCGGGCCGAGCGGGCTGTGCGGTCGAAGAGCACGAATCCGAGCTCCGCTTCCAGGCGTTGCATCTGGGCACTGACGGCCGCCTGTGTCAAGCCGATTCTTTCGCCCGCGGCAGCGAATGTGCCTTCGCGCGCCACGGCAATCAGGGTTTTCAGCTCGCGGATCATTCGCAGGCGCCTCTTGTGGATCGAGCGAATGTAGCTCGTCGGTGATCTCCGAAATGCGGGCAAGGGCAGTCGCAGCTCCGGCCCGGTTCCGGTCGATGGCGATCGCACTCTCCATGCCTGGCCCGTGCACAAAGGGCGCCATCCCCGCCGCTGGCTGGCCGCTAGAATCCACCCCCACTCGCCGTAGTTCAATGGGTCGCTTTCATAGGTGAATCCACGGGCCCGTATCACTTCCGTATCAGTGCGGTGATGGCAGCGAGTGAGCGGGCTGCAGCGGTTGCTGCCGTTCGCGCCATTTCGTCGAGTGCTTGCAGCCGGCCAAAGCCAGTCGGTCGCGAACGTCTGGTTCCCGGTTGTGCTGTTGGCAGACAGCCTGGAACAGGTCGGCAACCCCGTTACGATGGTTCATGAAATCGAGCGCAGCAAACAGACTCACCATCGACTACCGCCTGACAGGCGCAGGATGGGCTGCGTGCACCATTCGATTCAATGAAGCTGCATGCGAGGTTACTGCTTCCTACTTATCCGATGCCCTGGCAAAGTTGGTCTTGGGTGCTCTCAGCGTGGTCGCAGAGATGCACAGCGTTTCCATCGGATTCGACGAGGAGCCGGGGGAATTCCGATGGGCCATCGTGCGGAACGGCAGTGACACGGTCCGCGTCACGATCGTCTCCTTTCCCGACAGTTGGATGAATCTTCCGGACTCGTCTGGCGAGCCGCTAATGTCGTTCGAGTGCAGCCCCGTCGAGTTTGGCAGGGCAGTCCGGGATGCAGCAAGCAGGGTTCTTGCGAAGCACGGAAGCGACGGCTATGCGGAGACGTGGGACATGCCATTCCCTGTGCGCGAACTTGCGCTACTCGAATCCTGGCTTGCGGCCCGTGACCGAACCCCATCAGATCCCGTTCACTGATCTGCAGATTCAAGATCAGCGGCAGCCAGGCCTGAACGTCCACGGCCGGCCACAAGTTGTCCGTCGGGATCGCCCGCGTTCAGTCCGCGCGACCTATGAATGCGCTCGGATAGAGTAGTGCATATGCACCCCGATCCCCTTGCCTGGTGGCAGTCTGAGTTCGATGAGATTGCGCCTCGTGGTCATCTTCTTCGTCGCGCCTTGAGTGCGCATTGGGTGCGGTTCCACTCACTCCCTGACTCAAAGCGGTACGCTGAGTCTCCCGACGAGTACGCCGAACTTCAAAATCGACACTTTCTCGTCGCCTCAGCGCTCTTCAGCGCGGGCGAGTCCCTGTACGTCTTCCGCGCGCATGGTGGCGAAACAAGGCTGCGCGGGAAGGCTAGGCATCAGCTTGCTGGGCGGCAATTCAGAGAGGCCGTTGTTGTTCTGCCGACCGAAAGTCTCGGGCAAGACGACGAGGATCGAATGTATGTTCGGGTGCTCGTTTCCAAATGGAAGCCTGACTTCTTCGAAGCTGCGATTCGCCTGCTTGCAGATTGGCAAGAGGTGGGCGTCTCGTTTGTCTCGCCGTCTACGAAAAACATCTTCTGCCCCTACGACGGGGGAATGGACATCTTCACGTTCTCCATCGCGCCGGAAGAGCTTCGCGCCCGCTTCGCGGGCTGGCTATCGGCCCATCCCGACGGCCTATGAATGTCTGCTTCGAGGCAACGAGTTTGCGCGCAGTGATTTCCGCTGTGGGTCGATCTGAGACAGTCGGCGGCGAGCCTGAATGTCGGCAACCTGCCTGAAGCTCATCCTCCGCCTCCGCGTCGTTGCCCCTTCCATCGAACAGACTTCGTTGGCACCGCATATCCTCGCCCGAGACATCGCAAATCGTCAGCCATGCAGAAGCCCTCCCCACGCCAACTTGGGTACATCATCGGGTCGTCGCTCAGCAACGGCCCGATGGTGCAACTCGCCAGTGCCCCGCCCGACAAGCTTCTCGATGCAGCAGGCTTGACGCGGCAACGCCTGGCCGATGAGTTCCTTCTCATCGCTGCCGCGGCTTCGCTGCACGCGATCGAGACTGCAGGACTATCGCCGGAGGCGGAGAACGATTCTGCACAGGGCCTCTATGACTGGATCGGAAACCTGCAGGATCCAACTCGAGACGTGGTGAAGCGCACTCTGGAATGGGCTGTCCAGGCCTATTCTGAGGCTGCTGCCAATGATGCCTCAGCGCCCCCCGCCCCCGGGCCTGTCAGTCAGATCGAGCTTGAGTTCATGGATCGCTTGCTCGATCTCGGCGACGATACGGAGAGCCGCGTCGCTGCCTGCGGTCGCCTCGGCTTGGCAACGCCAAAGCACCTTTGGCACGTCTATGTTGCAGCTGCCAGCCGGGAGCTCAAGGCAACTGGACGCACCGATTTCTGCTAGTTCAATGGGCCTCCTTCATAGGTAGAACAGCAGACTCGTATCGCTTCCGTATCAGTGCGATCGTGTCATGAATGACAGGCCCGGCCACGTCGTTGATCGACCGGCGATCGAGACGCTCGTCGCCGCTGCCCATCGCGATATCCTCGCGCGCCTGAACTCCGCCGACTGACGCACCGCCCCACCATGCAACGCCTCTTCGCCCTCGTCTGCTTGTGCCTGTTGTCCACCGTCTGGAGCGCCAATGCTCAGGCTCAAGAGGCACCTTGCCCGAACCTGCAAGCGGCGGTCGACTCGGTCATGTTTCCGCAGGAGGCGGTTGCCCTCCGCATCAGCGAAGGCAAGGCGGTCGTTGCGCTCACGATCCGCGCCGATGGGGAAGTTGTCGATGCGACCGTGACGTCTGCCACGCACCCGGTGTTCGGCACGGCAGCACTCTCCATCGTGTCGCGCC
>NZ_JBFUGN010000036.1:0-17393 GCF_056402895.1 Rhizobacter sp. P3_B12
AGATCGCTCAGGCAACCAAGCTTCTGATTGAGATTGCTGTTGTCTTGAGAAATCTACTCGACGGAGTCAAATGGCCGATGGATCCCATTCATGAGAATCGGATCGAGAGACGGCCTGCTATTGAGGTAGGAGTCCTTCGCGAGACCGGAAAYAGTGAAAGCACTCTGAACTTCCGGGAAGCATGCAACAAGATCATCCATGCGGAGCGAGTCTCTTTTGGAATGACGACACTACCGGAGAAGATGGCGCACCTCAACGGTAAGGTTGAGCTTCACGGGACGAAAGGGCGTCGCTCGTGGACCGCGGAAATTCGACTGGCAGATTTTGTCAGGATGGCGGTGCGTCAACTGTAGGCTGTGCGCGCTCTCTTTCGAAAGCGGAGTGCATCGAGAAGGTGCCTGCCCCGGCATTCCTTCTCCCACCCTAGGAACACAAGCCGCAGCACGCTCGCCGGAGGCACGGAAGAACCCGTGCCCCCGAGAGCGGCTTCAGAACAGCAAGTCGCGAATCAGCGAACCTTGCCCGCCTTCCACGCATTCAGCAGCGTGTCATAAGCGATCGTCTCACCCTTCGGCTTCTCGTTCGCCAGCTTCTTCCACGGCGCGCCCTTGTCGCTCAGCCACTTGTTCGGGTCGCCCTTCGCGTTCAGCTTCGGTGCGCAGCGTGCCATCCCGGCGCGCTCCAGCCGCGACATCACCTGGTCCATCTCCTCGGCCAGGTTGTCCATCGCCTGCTGCGGCGTCTTCTCGCCCGTCACCGCCACCGCCACGTTCTTCCACCACAGCTGCGCGAGCTTCGGGTAGTCGGGCACGTTGGTGCCGGTCGGCGTCCACGCCACGCGCGCCGGGCTGCGGTAGAACTCCACCAGCCCGCCGAGCTTCGGCGCCAGGTCCGTCATCGCCTTCGACTGGATGTCGCTCTCGCGGATCGGCGTCAGACCGGTGATCGTCTTCTTCAGCGAGGTCGTCTTCGCCGTCACGAACTGCGCATACAGCCACGCGGCCGCCGTGCGGTTCGCGTCATGCGCCTCGAAGAAGGTCCACGAACCCACGTCCTGGTAGCCGTTCTGCATGCCCTGCTTCCAGTACGGGCCGTTCGGGCCGGGCGCCATGCGCCACTTCGGCGTGCCGTCGGCATTCACCACCGGCAGGCCCGGCTTGGTCATGTCGGCGGTGAACGCGGTGTACCAGAAGATCTGCTGCGCAATCTGCCCCTGCGCCGGCACCGGGCCGGCTTCGCCGAAGGTCATGCCGGTGGCTTCCTTCGGGGCGTACTTCTTCATCCAGTCGACGTACTTCGTCAGCGCATACACGGCCGCCGGCGAGTTGGTCGCACCGCCGCGCGAGACGCTGGCCCCCTGCGGCGTGCAGCCGTCGGCCRACGCGCGGATGCCCCATTCGTCCACCGGCATGCCGTTCGGGATGCCGATGTCGGCGGTGCCGGCCATCGACAGCCACGCATCGGTGAAGCGCCAGCCCAGCGACGGATCCTTCTTGCCGTAGTCCATGTGGCCGTAGATCGGCTTGCCGTCGATCGTCTTCACGTCTTCGCTGAAGAACGCGGCGATGTCCTCGTACGCGCTCCAGTTCAGCGGCACGCCCAGGTCATAGCCGTACTTGGCCTTGAACTTCTCCTTCAGGTCCGGGCGCGCGAACAGGTCGGCGCGGAACCAGTACAGGTTCGCGAACTGCTGGTCGGGCAGCTGGTACAGCTTCTTGTCCGGCGCGGTCGTGAAGCTCGTGCCGATGAAGTCCTTGATGTCCAGCCCCGGGTTCGTCCACTCCTTGCCCTTGCCCGACATGTAGTCGGTCAGGTTCATGATCTTGCCGTAGCGGTAGTGCGTGCCGATCAGGTCGGAATCCGAAATCCAGCCGTCGTAGATCGACTTGCCCGACTGCATCGAGGTCTGCAGCTTCTCGACCACGTCGCCTTCCTGGATCAGGTCGTGCTTCACCTTGATGCCGGTGATCTCCTCGAAGGCCTTGGCCAGCGTCTTCGATTCGTACTCGTGCGTCGTGATCGTCTCCGACACCACCGAGATCTCCTTCACGCCCTTGGCCTGCAGCTTCTTCGCGGCCTCGATGAACCACTTCATCTCGGCCATCTGCTGGTCCTTGTTCAGCGTCGACGGCTGGAACTCGGCATCGATCCATTTCTTCGCCTCGGCCTCACCGGCCCAGGCGCTCTGGCCCAGTGCCAGCGCAACGGCGGCAAAGGCCACTGCATTCAAGCGCAACTTCATGTCTGTCTCCTCTGGTACTTCCCGGGGTACTCGCGACACGCCAGCGGGGAAGAATCGCCGGCGGCCTTTTCAAACCGAAGCTCGGCGGCTCAGCCCTTGCGCATGATCAGCGCCAGCACGGCCATCGAGATCACGAAGCTGATCCAGATCGACGGCTCCTCCGCCAACCCGAACCAGCCCACCATCTTTTCGCTGAACGCGACGAACGCGAGGTTCACGTACGCCGCGCTGAGCAGCCCGATGAAGAGCCGGTCGCCACGCGTCGTCGCCATCGGCAGGAAGCCCTTGCGCACCGTTGTCGGCGACTTCAGCTCCCACACCGTCATGCCGGCCAGCATCAGCACGATGCAGCCGAAGAACACCGCCACCGGCAGGGTCCACGCCATCCAGTCGAACATCAAACTCTCCCCATCGCAAAGCCCTTGGCGATGTAATGCCGCACGAACCAGATCACGATCGCGCCCGGCACGATGGTCAGCACGCCGGCCGCCGCCAGCACGCCCCAGTCCATGCCCGAGGCACTCACCGTGCGCGTCATCACCGCGACGATCGGCTTCGCGTTCACGCTGGTCAGCGTGCGTGCCATCAGCAGCTCGACCCAGCTGAACATGAAGCAGAAGAACGCCGCCACGCCCACACCGGCCTTGATCAGCGGGATGTAGATCGTCAGGAAGAAACGCGGGAACGAGTAGCCGTCGATGTAGGCCGTCTCGTCGATCTCGCGCGGGATGCCGCTCATGAAGCCTTCAAGAATCCACACCGCCAGCGGCACGTTGAACAGCAGGTGCGCCAGCGCCACCGCGATGTGCGTGTCCATCAGCCCGAGCGTCGTGTACAGCTGGAAGAACGGCAGCAGGAACACCGCCGGCGGCGTCATCCGGTTGGTCAGCAGCCAGAAGAACACATGCTTGTCACCGAGGAAGCTGTAGCGCGAGAACGCATACGCCGCCGGCAGCGCCACCAGCAGCGAGATCACCGTGTTGATGGCCACGTAGATCATCGAGTTGATGTAGCCCGAGTACCAGGACTCATCGGTGAAGATCGTGCGGTAGTGGTCGAACGTGAAATGCTGCGGCCACAGGCTGAACGAGGACAGGATCTCCTCGTTCGTCTTGAACGACATGTTCACCATCCAGTACACCGGCAGGATCGCGAACAGCAGATACAGCAGCAGGAAAATCACCCGCTTCTTGAAACGGCGCTCATCCATGGGCGGCTCCCTCGGTCGTCGTCGCATCCTGGCCGACCCGCTGCATCCAGTTGTAGAGGATGAAGCACAGCAGCAGGATGATCAGGAAGTAGATCAGCGAGAAGGCCGCGGCCGGGCCGAGGTCGAACTGGCCGACCGCCTTCTGCGTCAGGTACTGGCTCAGGAAGGTGGTCGCGTTGCCGGGCCCGCCGCCGGTCAGCACGAAGGGCTCGGTATAGATCATGAAGCTGTCCATGAAGCGCAGCAGCACCGCGATCATCAGCACGCCGCGCAGCTTGGGCAGCTGGATGAAGCGGAACACCGCGAACTTGCTCGCGCCGTCGATGCGCGCCGCCTGGTAGTACGCATCGGGGATCGCGCGCAGCCCGGCGAAGCACAGCAGCGCCACCAGCGGCGTCCAGTGCCACACGTCCATCAGCAGCACGGTGAGCCACGCATCGGTCGCATTGCCGGTGTAGCTGTACTCGATGCCCAGCTTCGCGAGCGCCGCGCCCATCAGGCCGATGTCGGTGCGCCCGTAGATCTGCCAGATGGTGCCGACCACGTTCCACGGGATCAGCAGCGAGATCGCCACCAGCACCAGCACCGCCGACGAGCGCGCGCCCTTGGCCGGCATCGACAACGCGAGGCCGATGCCCAGCGGGATCTCCACCAGCAGCACCGCCAGCGAGAAGCCGATCTGGCGCAGCAGCGCACCCTGCAGGTCTTCGTCGCGCATCACCGACTTGAACCACTCGGTGCCGACGAACACGCGCCGCTCGGGCGAGATGATGTCCTGCACCGAGTAGTTGACGACCGTCATCAGCGGCAGCACCGCCGAGAAGGCCACGCACAGCACCACCGGCAGGATCAGCAGCCAGGCTTTCTGGTTGACCGGCTTCATGCCGCCACCTCCACGGAAGAATCGATCAATACGTCATCGCGGTAATAGCAGGTGTGCGAGCCGACCAGCGACAACCACACCGCATCGCCGACGCGCGGGATGCGCTGGTCGGGCGACAGGCGGGCGCGGATCGTCTGCTCGCTGTCGCCGGAGCCGAGGCGCGCGCCGAGCAGCCAGTAGGTGCCGATGTCCTGCGCCTGCGTCACGGTGGCGGGCACGGCGCCCGCGGTGTCCGGCGCGGCCAGCGTCACGTACTCCGGCCGCACGCCGAGCGCGAAGCTGCCCTCGCCGTGCAGCGGGTTGCGCGCCATCGGCAGCACGCGGCCGGCCACGTCGATGCCCTGCCCGGCCCAGCGCACCGGCAGGAAGTTCATGCCCGGCGAGCCGATGAAGTGGCCGACGAAGCGGTGCTGCGGCCGCTCGAACAGCGCCGAGGCACTGCCCACCTGCACCGCACGGCCGCGCGTCATCACGACCACCTGGTCGGCGAAGGTCAGCGCCTCGACCTGGTCGTGCGTCACGTAGACCAGCGTCAGCTTCAGCTCGTGGTGGATCTGCTTCAGCTTGCGGCGCAGCTGCCACTTCAGGTGCGGGTCGATGACGGTCAGCGGCTCGTCGAACAGCACGGCCGACACGTCCTCGCGCACCAGGCCACGGCCCAGCGAGATCTTCTGCTTGGCGTCCGCCGAGAGGCCTGCGGCGCGCGTGTTCAGCTGCCCGCTCATCTCCAGCAYCTCGGCGATCTGGCCGACGCGCTGGCGGATGCGGTCGGGCGCCACGCCACGGTTGCGCAGCGGGAACGCGAGGTTCTCGGCCACGGTCATCGTGTCGTAGATGACGGGGAACTGGAACACCTGCGCGATGTTGCGCTGCTGCGGTGACTGCCCGGTGACGTCCTGCCCGCCGAACTTCACCGTGCCCTGCGACGGCGTCACCAGGCCCGAGATGATGTTCAGCAGCGTCGTCTTGCCGCAGCCCGACGGGCCGAGCAGCGCATAGGCGCCGCCGTCGTCGAAGGTCATCTTCAGCGGCAGCAGCGCGTAGTCTTCATCGCGCTGCGGGTTCGGCTTGTAGGCATGCGCCAGGTCGAGGTCGATGCGTGCCATCTCAGATGCCCTCCCGGCTCGGGGCCACCAGCAGGCGGCCCGCGGAATCGAACACGTGCACCTGTGCCGCATTCAGGTACAGCGTCACCGGCTCGCCGAGCGTGAACTGGTGGACGCCGGTCAGCTGCGCCACCAGCTCGCCGATCGGGGTGTCGACGTGCACGAAGGTGTCGGAACCGGAGATCTCGGCCAGCTCCACCTTGCCCGGCAGTGCGACATCGCCGTCGCGCGGGCGAACCCGCAGGGCGCTCGCGCGGATGCCGATTGTCAGCGCCGGCGTGCTCGACGCCGGCAGCGGCACCGAGAGGTTCACGCCGGCCTGCAGGCTGATGCCGATCGTCGCGTGCGTGCCCTCGACCAGGTTCATCGGCGGATCGCTGAACGCGCGCGCGACGCGGATCGACTGCGGCCGGTGGAACACCTCGGCGGTCGGGCCGTACTGCAGCAGCTCGCCGGCGTCCATCACCGCGGTGTAGCCGCCGAGCAGCAGCGCCTCGGTCGGCTCGGTGGTGGCGTAGACGACGGTCGATTCGCCGGCCGCGAACAGCTGCGAGAGCTCGTCGCGCAGTTCCTCGCGCAGCTTGTAGTCCAGGTTCACCAGCGGCTCGTCGAGCAGCATCAGCGGGGCCTTCTTCGCCAGCGCCCGCGCGAGGGCCACGCGCTGTTGCTGGCCGCCCGACAGCTCGGCCGGCAGCCGCTTCAGGAACGGCTCGATGTGCAGCCGCTTCGCCAGCTCCAGCACGCGCTCGGCGATGCCCTTCTCGCCACGCAGCTTCAGCGGCGATGCGATGTTGTCGGCCACCGTCATCGACGGGTAGTTGATGAACTGCTGGTAGACCATCGACACGTTGCGCTCGCGCACCGGCAGGCCGGTCACGTCGCGGCCGTCAGCCAGCACGCGGCCTTGCGTCGGCGTGTCCAGGCCCGCCATCACGCGCATCAGCGAGGTCTTGCCGGCCTGGGTCGCGCCCAGCAGCACGGTCACCGCGCGCGGGACCAGGGTCAGGTCCAGCGGGTAGAGGTGGGTCTGCGCACCGACCTGCTTGCCGATGCGCTCCAGCGTCAATTCCATGAGGTCTCCGAAGGTCTAGTCTGCGGCTGCGCGACTGTTGTCGCAGCGCCGCGCCAGTGGCGTGCGCACCAGAGCGCGACCTGCTCGCGCTGGGCCGGCGTCAGGTGCAGGCCGAGCTTGGTGCGCCGCCACAGCACGTCGTCGGGCTCGCGCGCCCACTCGTGCTCGTGCAGGTAGTTCAGTTCCGCCTCGTGCAGCCCGGGCACCACCTCGGCGCCGGGCCCGTTCGCCAGCAGCACCTGCACGCGCGAGCCGTAGCAGCGCGCCAGGCGATGCCGCATCGCGGCCGGCAACTGCGGATGGCGCAGCGCGAACGCCTGCTCGAAGCGCGCGAAGTCGGTGTCGGGCCGCTGCGGGTCGCCGATCCACACGCTGAGGTCGCCACCGGGCAGGAAGGCGCCGGCCGTCCAGGCGCCGCGGGTGGTGCCGAGCGGCGCGGCCAGCAGGTCGGCGGCCTCCTCGGCCAGCTTGCGGAAGGTGGTGATCTTGCCGCCCCACACCGACAGCAGCGCCGCCTTCGAGGTGTCGAGCTCGAGCGAGTAGTCGCGCGTGACGGCCGACGGATCGCCCGACTCGTCGTCGAGCAGCGGCCGCACGCCCGAATACGTCCACACCACGTCGGCCGGCGCCACCGGCTTCGCGAAATAGCGGCTCGCCTGCTCGCACAGGTAGGCGATCTCGCTGTCGTCGATGCGCGCCTCGCCGATCGCGCCGTGGTGCTCGACGTCGGTGGTGCCGATCAGCGTGAACTCGCCGTCCTGGTAGGGGATCGCGAAGATGATGCGGCGGTCCGGGTTCTGGAAGATGTAGGCGTGGTCGTGGTCGAACAGCTTCTTCACGACGATGTGGCTGCCCTTCACCAGCCGCAGCGACTTGGGGCGCGGCGCATGCGTGCCCTCGGCGAGGAACTGCGCGGCCCACGGGCCGGCGGCGTTGACGAGCGCGCGCGCATTCAGCGTGTGGGTGCGGCCGTCGTCCGCCTGCAGCGTGACGCGCCAGGCGCTGTCGCCGCGCTGCGCATCGGTGCAGCGCCAGCGCGTCAGCACCGTCGCGCCGCGGTCGGCCGCGTCGCGGGCGTTCAGCACCACGAGGCGCGCATCGTCGACCCAGCCGTCGGAGTAGACGAAGCCGCGCTTGTACTGCGGCTTCAGCGGCGCGCCGGCCGGGTGCTCGCGCAGCGACACCGTGCGCGAACCGGCCAGCACCTCGCGCTTGGCCAGGTGGTCGTACAGGAACAGCCCGGCGCGGATCATCCACACCGGCCGCATGCTCGCGTCGTGCGGCATCACGAAGCGCAGCGGCCACATGATGTGCGGGGCACCCTTCAGCAGCACCTCGCGCTCGGCCAGCGCCTTGCGCACCAGCGAGAACTCGTAGTACTCGAGGTAGCGCAGGCCGCCGTGGATCAGCTTGGTCGAGGCCGACGAGGTGTGCTGCGCGAGGTCGTCCTTCTCGCACACCAGCACGCGCACGCCGCGGCCCGACAGGTCGCGGGCAATCCCGGCGCCATTGATGCCGCCGCCCACGACGAGCACGTCCACGTCAGCCGGCAAAGCTTGGTTCAAGAATCCGTCTCCTGGTCTATGTTCGGTTGTTTTCGTTTCTGATCTTCTTTTTTCGTTTTATGCGAAAAACGAAAGCCGCGCAAGCCAGGAAATCCAGCATCTGTTTTCGTTCGGGGATTCGGTACCCTCCGCCGCCATGACCCCGAACCCGCGCCAATCGCTGCTGCTCGACGAGGTGCGCGCGCGCGGCACGGCCACGGTGGAGGCGCTGTCGGAGCAGTTCGGCGTCACGCTGCAGACGGTGCGGCGCGACGTGAAGCTGCTGTCCGATGCCGGGCTGCTGTCGCGCTTCCATGGCGGCGTGCGGCTGCCCAGCTCCACCACCGAGAACATCGCGTACCGGCAGCGCCAGCAGCTCAACGAGCAGGCCAAGCAGCGCATCGCGCGCAGCGTGGCGCAGGGCGTGCCCGAGGGCTGCTCGCTGATCCTGAACATCGGCACCACCACCGAGGCGATTGCGCGCGAGCTGATGCGGCACAAGGGCCTGCGCGTGATCACGAACAACCTGAACGTCGCGGCGATCCTGTCGGACAACCCGGACTGCGAGGTCATCGTCGCCGGCGGCGTGGTGCGCTCGCGCGACCGCGGCATCGTCGGCGAGGCGACGGTGGATTTCATCAAGCAGTTCAAGGTCGACATCGGGCTGATCGGCATCTCGGGCATCGAGAGCGACGGCACGCTGCGCGACTTCGATTTCCGCGAGGTGAAGGTGGCGCGCGCGATCATCGAGCAGTCGCGCCAGGTGTGGGTGGCCGCCGACCACAGCAAGTTCAACCGGCCGGCGATGGTGCAGGTGGCCGGCTTCGCCGAGATCGATGCGCTGTTCACCGACCAGGCGCCGCCCGAACCCTTCCCTTCCCTGTTGGCCGATGCAGGCGTCCAATGCGAGGTCGCCGCCTGAGCTTCATCCCGCCATGAGCACACCCAAATTCCTGCTGGCCCTCGACCAGGGCACCTCCAGTTCGCGCAGCATCGTGTTCGACCGCGCCGGCGCCATCGTCGCGATGGCGCAGCGCGAGTTCCGCCAGATCTACCCGCAGCCGGGCTGGGTCGAGCACGACCCGATGGAGATCTGGCACACGCAGCTCGCGACCGCGAAGGAGGCGCTCGCGAAGGCCGGCATCGCTGCAGCCGACATCGCGTCGATCGGCATCACCAACCAGCGCGAGACCACCGTGGTGTGGAACCGCCGCACCGGCGAGCCGCTGTACAACGCGATCGTCTGGCAGGACCGCCGCGCCGAGCCCACCTGCGCGGCGCTGCGCGAGCGCGGGCTCGAACCCACCTTCCGAGAGAAGACCGGGCTGATCATCGACGCCTACTTCTCCGGCACCAAGCTGAAGTGGATCCTCGATCACGTGGCCGGCGCACGCGCGGCGGCGTCGCGCGGCGAGCTGGCCTTCGGCACGGTCGATTCGTGGCTGATGTGGCACCTGACCGGCGGCGCGGTGCACGCCACCGACGTGAGCAACGCCTCGCGCACGCTGCTGCTGAACGTGCGCCGCAACGCGTGGGACGACGAGCTGCTGCAGCTGCTCGACGTGCCGCGCGAGGTGCTGCCGCAGGTGTTCCCGTCCAGCCACGTGTACGGCCACACGAAGGCCGAACTGCTGGGCGCCTCGCTGCCGATCGGCGGCGTCGCCGGCGACCAGCAGAGCGCGCTGTTCGGCCAGGCGTGCTTCCGCGCCGGGCTCGCGAAGAACACCTACGGCACCGGCTGCTTCATGCTGATGCACACCGGCGCGCAGTTCCAGACCTCCACCAACGGGCTGATCACCACCAGCGCGGCGCAGCCGACGGCGCAGACCGAGTACGCGCTCGAGGGCAGCGTCTTCATCGGCGGGGCGGTGGTGCAGTGGCTGCGCGACGGGCTGAACGCGATCAAGGCGAGCAGCGAGGTGCAGTCGCTCGCCGAGAGCGTGCCCGATGCCGGCGGCGTGATGTTCGTGCCGGCCTTCACCGGCCTGGGCGCGCCGTACTGGAAGGCCGATGCGCGCGGCGCGATCGTCGGGCTGACGCGCGGCACCACGGTGGCGCACATCGCGCGCGCGGCGCTGGAGAGCATCGCGTTCCAGAGCGCGGCGCTGCTGCAGGCGATGGGGCGCGATGCGGTCGCGGCCGGCGGCGCGCCGGTCAGCGAACTGCGCGTCGACGGCGGTGCCTGCGTCAACGACCTGCTGATGCAGTTCCAGGCCGACCTGCTCGGCATCCCGGTGGTGCGGCCGAAGGTGATCGAGACCACCGCGCTCGGCGCGGCCTCGCTGGCCGGGCTGTCGTGYGGGGTCTACAGCGGGCTCGACGAACTGGCGCGGCAGTGGCGGGTCGAGCGCACCTTCCACCCGACGATGCCGCGCGAGCGCGCGCAGGCGCTGATGGGCGAGTGGGAGCACGCGGTGCGGCAGGCGGTGGCGGCCTGACGGTCGCAGAGCTCCCGTTCGGGCCGAGCTTGTCGAAGCCTTGGTGCCATGCGCGCAGGCCTTTCGACAGGCTCAAGGCGAACGGTTTTCCCCGTTCGGGCTGAGCTTGTCGAAGCCTTGGTGCCGTGCGCGCAGGCCCTTCGACAGGCTCAGGGCGAMCGGGGAGGGAGGCTACAGCGCAAACGGCCAGCTGAGCTTCACGAAAGTCTCGACCGTGCGGTCGTCGCTGGCGCCGCTGCTGTCGGTGCCACGCCCGCGATCGGCGCTGATGCCGATGCTCGCATCGAGCTTGCGCCATGGCCGCGTCGCGAGCACCAGCGACAGCACCRAGCGCTTGCTGTCCGAGGCGCTGCCGCCCGGCGAATCGCCGCGCTCGGTGCGCAGCCGCTGCACGATCAACCGCAGCCAGCTCGTCGCCGACAGGCTGTGGCCGAGCACCAGCTGCTGCGTCGTGTCGGTCAGCAACTGGCAGCCGTCGCTGCAGGCGATGTGCTCCCGGTTGTAGTGCAGCGACAGCTCGGTGCGCCGGCCGAGCCGCAGCTGCAGGTCGGCCAGCAGCCGCTGCCCCGGGCCGACCTGGTCGGTCGCGAAATCGAGCCGCTTGCCCAACTCGGCATCCAGCTGCAGCTGCGTCAGCGTCGCGTTCGGGCTCGTCTTCAGACTCAGCAGCACCTGCGGCAGCCGGTGCAGCGCGAGCCCCTGATCGGCCCGCGCGCGGTCGGCATGCAGCTCCACCAGCAGCCCGGTCGCATACGGGCCGAGCAGCAGCATCGCCGGGTGCAGCGTCTGCGCGACGACGCCGCCCTCCAGCGCGCGCACCTGCGCGACGCTCACATACGGGTTCATGTCGGTGAACCAGCCGAGCGGTCCGAGCCGCTCGGTCACCGACAGCTCGGCGCGCTGGTGGCCGGCCTGCGCGATGAAGCCGTTCTCGCTGCGGAAGCTGCGGCCGATGCGCTCCAGCGTCAGCAGCGTGTCGGTGTGCTCGCCATAGAACGAATGGTCGGCGAACAGCGCGTGGCCGGCGCCGAGGTCGCCATTCCCTTGTCCCTCCAGGCGTGCGCGCGCATCGCCACGCGTGTCGCTGGCCGCCATCTGCAGGCGCAGCTTGTGGCGCGCATCGACCTGCCATGCGAGGTCGCTGCCGACCACCGCATTGCGGTCGTCGTCGGCCGCATCGCGCAGGCTCAGCGTCGCGCCCCAGGTGGCCTGCTCGCCGATGCGCACCCGGCCGCGCGCCATCAGCGCCTGGGCCGCCACGTCGCGCACCAGCGGCACGGTGGACCAGGTGCCGGGGTACAGCACCGCGCCGTCGCCGCTGTCGCGTGTGGCGATCGCGAGCCAGTCGCTGCCCTCGCTGCGCCGCGTCACGCGCGCGCCCCACTTCGGGTCGGCGATGCTGCGCGTGTAGACCAGCGGGATCGGCGTGTCCAGCAGGTCGGCCCCCTCCAGGAAGAAGGCCCGCTTCTCGGGATAGAAGATGCCGAAGCGCGCATTCGCCGACAGCTGCGGTGCGTCGATCTCGACCTGCGAGAAATCCGGGTTCACGGTGGCGTCGACGAACCACGACGGCCCCAGGCGCGCCTTGATGTCGACGCCGGCGCGCGTGGTGTTGCCGCGGTCGTCGCTGGCTCCGGTGCTGCGCCGGTCGTGCCGTTCCGCCAGCACATAGGGCGTCACGTTGACGTACGCCTGCGCGTCCGGCAGCGTCAGGCCGCCCAACGCGGGGTTGCGGCACAGGAAGCAGTCGGAGTAGCGCGACAGCGCCACCGAGGTGTACAGGTAGCGCTGCTCGCGCGGGCGGTTGCGGGTGACCAGCAGCGTCCAGGTGTCGACCTGCCCGCGCTCGCCATAGCGCAGGCTGCTGAACGGAATGCGGAACTCCGCCGTCCAGCCATCCTCGACCTGGGCGGTCGCGACGCTGAAATCGAAGTCCTGGTCCAGGCTCTCCTCGCCGCTCGCTTCGTTGTAGGTGCCGTCGGAGACCGAGCCGACCGGATTGGCGCGGAACAGCTGCGCGAACGAGCGCTTGCCGATCGGGTCGATGTAGAGCGTGACCTGGTCCTGGTCCTTGCCGACGCGGTCGCGCCGCGACCAGGCATAGCGCAGCGCCTCGGGCTCCGGGTCGCGGCTCTCGACGAACACGTACAGCGCGTCGGCGTCGTGCATCAGCCGGTACTGCGTCTGCACCTGCGGCGCGCGCCCGGACTGCGGGCTGTACTCGCTGAAATCCCCGTAGACCGGGGCGCCGGCCCAGCAGGGCTCGTCGGCGCGGCCATCGAGCACGATCGCGCAGTCGGAGCTACCGGCCTGCTGGCGTGCCGGCGGTGCCGCGGTCTGCGCAACCGCGCTCGACCACCAGAACCCCGACATCAACCACGACACCCACCACGACACGACGGCGATCCACGAGGCCCCTCGCACGCTCGCCATGCTCAGCGCCGGTTCAGGTCGATCAAATCGTGCGGGCTGCTGCCGTACATCGCCTGCTGCTCCTGCTGCAGGCTGGCCGGGCGGCAGGCGTCGACCTCGTCGAGCCGGCGCAGCAGCGTCACGCTGCCCTGGCGGTGCTTGTGCGGCTCGACCAGCGACAGCAGCTCGAAACCCGCGCCCATGCCGGCCTGCAACTGCTGGCGGCGCAACGCGTTCGCGCACGGCCCGGGGATCACGACCTTGGCGGTCGCGCCGCCGTCAGGCACGTCGACATCAGGCACGTCGACATCGACATGCGTGTAGTGGATCGCCGCCAGGCCGCCGTCCGCGTCGAGCAGCGGCCAGAAGCGGTTCAGCAGGTCGGGGTAGTCGAGCTGGTGGCCGCAGTCCAGCCACATGAAGCCGAACGGGCTCGCCTCGGGCGGCAGCTGGACGTCCTGGAAGCGGCAGCGGTGCAGCGTGAACAGCGGCGACAGGTTCAGGCGCGCGAGGATCTGCAGGAAGCGCTGCAGGCGCGGCTCGTCCTCCGAGAAATCATCGATGCCGTGCAGGTGCGCCGCATGGCCGGCATGGTCGTAGCCCGGGTGCAGCACCTCGTGGCGCGCCGGGTCGGCGAGCGTGCCGGCGGCGATGCGTGCGTCGTGCTGCGCCTCGGTGCGGTTGTCGGCCAGCGCCTGCAGCACGAACAGCGTCGAGTAGCCGAGCCCGACGCACAGCACCGAGCTCGGCCGCTGCATGCGGACCATCGAGTACAGCAGCGGCGCCGCGTGCTCGGTGCCCATGCCGGGGTCGAAGGCGTGGTGGGCGATGTCCAGGAAGTGCGCATCCAGCGGCATGGGGCCTCTCAGGTGGAAGATGAAACAGAAGAAGCCGACGGGGTCGGGGTCAGGTCGAACGCGATGCACACGCGGTCGTGGCCGGCCACGAAGGGCACGGTGCCGTGCCACAGGAAGGACGGGAACATCACCAGCGTGCCGGCGGCCGGCTGCACGATGAAATCCGGCGCCGCCGGGCGCGGCGCGGCCGGCAGCAGCCAGTCGACATGGGTCGGGAAGCGCAGGCAGCCGGCATGCGGCGGGCCGGTCATCGCCGGCACGTCGACGTAGTACACGCCGCTCACCAGGCCGGCCTCGTGGATGTGCAGCTCCTGGTAGCCCTCGGACTGCAGCATCACGCCCCAGGCCGTCACGCGCAGCCCGGCGTGGGCCAGTGCCTGCGCGTCGTGCAGCGGCGCGGCGCCGTCGTCCGCCTCGTCGTCCTGCAGGAACGCCAGCAGGCTGTCGGTCAGCAGCCGCTGCAGGCGCCGCACCACCGGCGCGTCGTCGTGCAGCAGCTCGCCGGTCTGCCAGCCGTGGCGCGTCGCCTTGTCGGCGCGGTCCCAGGTGAGACTGGGGTGGGCGTACAGGTGCGCCGTCAACTCGGCGTGGAAGGCGCGCATCGCGGCAGGGTCAGCGCCGAGCGGGCCACTGCGCGCCACCATGCCGGCGGGGTCGTAGGCCTCGGCCGCCTGGAGCGGATCGCCATGGCCGTGCAGCAGCACCCCCAGGCAGGCCTGCGACTTGACGTGGCCCGGCGCGAGCGCAAGCGCCTGCTGCAGCGCACCGATCGCGTCGCGGGCATGGCCGTCGGCGGCGTAGCGCATGCCGAGCGCGCACCACAGCTGGTGGTCGCGCGGGTGCTGCGCGAGCGCGGCCCGCAGCCGGGCGTGGGCGGCCGCAGATGGCAGGGTCAGCACGCAACCCGACAGCGCGGTGGACTGGGGCGACAGCTCGGAGGAGATCGGCAGCGGCATCGGAGCGGACATCGGTGACAAGCGGCATCGGTGACAGGCAGCATCGGCGACGGCAGGCGCCGCGACCGCCCCACCGGGTGGCCGCGGCGCGACGGCTCGCGTTTAGCGGGCTGCCTTCTCGGTGGCGACCGGTGCGGCCGCCTTCTCGCCGGGCTTCACCTGGACGGTGAAGGTGTCGGCATTCCAGTCGACCATCGCCTGGCCATGCGACGAGGCATTGCCATGCAGTGCGGCGCTGGTGCTGCAGACGCCGGCGAAGCCGGTCGCGAGGCCGGCGTACACCAGCGTCTTCAGCTTGCGGGAGGCCTTCTTGGCCGGGGCGTTGACTTCGATGTTTTCTGCCATCTCGATTCCTTTTCAGGGTTTGACAAAAATCCGCTGCCACTGCGAGGTGGGCAGCGCTCCGCTCGGGGGATGGCCGTGGCCACCTCCCAAGTCAGGTGGGCCGGGGTGCCGCGCCAGGGCGCGCCGCCGGCAGAAGAAGAACGCCGCGGGCCTACGCGGCGCGTGCGGGTGACAGCTCCGGCAGTGCGCCCGCCTTGCGGTCGAACCACTCGCGCAGCCCGGGTTCATCGAAGCGCTCGGCCAGCGCGAACGCGCCGTCGCGGGCCTTCTGCGCCGCCGCCGGCTCGCCCAGCCCGTAGCGGGCGCGTGCCAGTTCGACCAGCAGGAAGGCGCGGTCGACCTCCTCGGTGCCGTTCGCCTCGATCGTCTTGATGCCCTCGCGCGCGGCTTGCGCCGCCGCTGCCCAGTCGCCGACCGCGTTGGCCACCAGCGCGACCAGGTAGTCGGCGCGTTCCACCTGCATCCAGGTGCCGGCGTGCAGCCAGATCGTCTTGCAGCAGCGGGCGGCCCGGCCCATCGCGGTCCCGACCAGCGGATCGACCCGCGCCGGCGCCGCGGGCGACTGCAGCCGCTCCAGCCAGCCCGAGACGGTGTTGTTGATCGCGCGTGCCGCCATCGGCAGCACCGGCCCGCCCGCCGGGGCGGTTTCGAGCGCCTGCACGCAAGGCAGCAGGCTCGCCGCCACCAGCAGCGGGTCGGCAGTGCCGGCCAGGTGCTGCAAGGTGCCCAGGCGCACCGCGGCGGCGGCGAGCGCGGGGCCGCAGGCGAGTGCCTGCGCGAGTTCGGATTCGGCCTGCCAGGCCTGCAGCGCGGCACCGCTCATCGCATACGCGACCGCCCGGTTGCGCAGCAGCACCGGCGGCGGGCCGGGCAGCGCCGGCAGCGCATCGAGCAGCGTGCGCGCGCCGGGCCAGTCGCCGCCCTTCTCGCCGATCACGTGGTTCACCAGCCAGCTGTACGACGCGAGGTCGTCGACGCCGAGCGCCGACGGCGCGATCGCGCGCAGCCGCGCTGCCGCGCCGACCAGGTCGGCGTCGTGGTCCTGCATCAATGCCGATACTTCTGCCAAGGCCATCTCAACTCTCCAGGGTGGGTCGCAAGGGGTTCTGGGCGGGCTCGGCCACCTGCACCTGCGTGCTCTTCGTCAGCCGGGCCGCGCAGTACGAGCGCAGCAGCGGGCCGAACAGCAAGTACACCGCGCCGAGCCACAGCGTGAATATCGCATCGCCGATGTGCTGGCTGCCGCGCAGCCACGACGCGTAAGCCTTCTTGAACTTCACCTTCCAGACCAGCCGGCGCACGATGGTCTCGGAGCCGACCACGGCGAGCAGCGACGCGCGCGCCTCGCGCTCGTGCTTCTCTTCGTCGATCGCGATGCCGCGGAACACCTCGGCGGCGGCCGGCAGGTGGCTGCAGGCGCGCGCATAGCCGTTGAACTGCGCGCAGATCGACTTCTCGCTCTCGTGCGCGAACGCGAGGAAGTAGTGGATGTCGTCGGCCGATTTCACCAGCACGCTGCGCGAACCCGAGCCGCCCTGGAAGCGGTCGCGTGCCAGCTTGTGCGCAACCTCCAGGAAGCCGTCGGAATGCTCCATCTCCTCGAGCAGGTTTTCGAACAGCATCAGCTGCATCCGTGGCACGCCGGTGTGGCCGAGCGCGTTCAGGTACTGCCAGGCGCTGTCGAATTCGACCTCGGAGAACCGCTTCAACGTGCGGGCGGCGTGCTGCGAATCGATGCGCCACGACAGTGGCAGCAGCGCGCGTGTGACCGCATTCCTCAGGTGAGTGCTCCACATGGCGGGGTCTCCTTGTGTTCGTCGTGATGGGACAGGAACGGGTGCAGGGGCCGGTCGGCCGCCGGGTGGCCGTGCCACGTCAGCAAGCGCCGGGAATGCAGGAAGCTGCAGAAGGCTTCCAGCGTGTCGATCTCGAGGTCGAGTACCTCGGCCAGCTCGGCCAGCGGGCGGCGGCCATCGAAGGCGTCGCACAGCCGGGCCGTGTCGGCGTCGAGCGCGCACGGCAGCGTGTAGAACGCGGTCGCGCCCAGCACGCCGGGTGTCGTCGGGTCGGTGCTGTCGGGCGGGGCCTGCCAGCGCGCCCGCGGGTGCAGGCGCGGGCAGCGCAGCGGGCCGGCGATGCCGGGGTGCAGCGCGTCGCGCTTGATGAAGATGTCGAACCAGTCGACCGGCGCGTCGGTGGCATCGCCAGCGTCATCACCAGCGCGGCGCGGCTCGAAGCGGTCGGCCAGCAGCTGTCCGCAGGCGTCGGCGGCCGCCGGGTCGCCCTGGTGCCAGCCGTCCTGCGGGAACTCGGCGGCCACCGCCAGCG
>NZ_JBFUGN010000037.1:0-16873 GCF_056402895.1 Rhizobacter sp. P3_B12
GTCGACCCCAACCAGATGTACCTCGCGGCCTACGAGTACGTGTTCCCGCACCCGGCGTGGGCGGTGGCCGCGACGGYGCTGCTGGTGGTCGTCTCGCAGCTGAAGATCAAC
The DNA here is from genome assembly GCF_056402895.1 of Rhizobacter sp. P3_B12. Classification (NCBI taxonomy): domain Bacteria; kingdom Pseudomonadati; phylum Pseudomonadota; class Betaproteobacteria; order Burkholderiales; family Sphaerotilaceae; genus Rhizobacter; species Rhizobacter sp. P3_B12. The sequence continues at coordinate 112 of NZ_JBFUGN010000037.1, forward strand.
GTGACGAACGCGTACGCCGGCTCGCTCGCGTGGTCGAACTTCTTCGCGCGGCTCACGCACAGCCACCCGGGGCGCGTCGTGTGGGTGGTGTTCAACACGATGATCGCGCTGATGCTGATGGAGCTCGACGTGTTCCGCGCGCTCGGCGAGGTGCTGGGGCTGTTCTCCAACATCGCGATCTCGTGGATCATGGCCGTGGTGGCCGACCTGGTGGTCAACAAGCCGCTCGGGCTCTCGCCGCCGGGCATCGAGTTCAAGCGGGCGCACCTGTACGACGTCAATCCGGTCGGCGTCGGTGCGATGGCGGCGGCCTCCGTGCTGTYGATCTCGGCCTACCTCGGGCTGTTCGGCCCGATGGCGCAGGCCTTCTCGGCGCTGATCGCGCTCGTCACCGCCTTCGTCGTGTCGCCCTTGATCGCGTGGGCCACCAAGGGCCGCTTCTACATCGCCCGGCGCAGCCCGCAGGGCCTGTTCACCCGGCTGCAGCAGTGCGTGATCTGCGAGCGCGAGTACGAGGCCGACGACCTCGCGCATTGCCCGGCCTACCTGGGCGCGATCTGCTCGCTGTGCTGCTCGCTCGATGCGCGCTGCGACGACCTGTGCAAGCCCGAGGCCAAGCTGTCGACGCAGTGGTCGGCGGCACTGCGCGCGCTGCTGCCGCGCCGGGCCTGGCCGTACATCGACACCGGCCTCGGCCACTACGTGCTGCTGATGGCGGTGGTGGTGCCGCTGCTGGCGGGGCTGTTCGGGCTGCTGTACCACCAGGAGCTGCGGCTGCTCGGCGAGCCCGGCGCGGCGCTCGCGCCGGCGCTGCGGCTGGGCTTCATCAAGGCGTTCGCGGCGCTGCTGCTGGTGAGCGGCATCGTCGCGTGGTGGCTGGTGCTGACGCACAAGAGCCGGCAGGTGGCGCAGGAGGAATCGAACCGCCAGACGCAGGCGGTGCACGAGCAGACCCAGGCCTTGCGGCGCGAGATCGATTCGCACCGCCGCACCGACCTGCAGCTGCAGCAGGCCAAGCGCAGCGCCGAGCTCGCGAACCAGGCCAAGAGCCGCTACATCACGACCGTCAGCCACGAGCTGCGGACGCCGCTGAACAGCATCCTCGGCTATGCGCAGCTGCTCGACGAGGACGCGTCGATCCCGCCGCACCGCCAGCAGGCGATCAGCGTGATCCGGCGCGGCGGCGAGCACCTGCTGTCGCTGATCGAGGGCACGCTCGACATCGCCCGCATCGAAGGCGGCAAGCTGCGGCTGGAGTCGCAGCCGATGCACCTGCGCGACGGCGTGCAGCAGATCGTGCGCATGTTCGAGCTGCAGGCGGCGGGCAAGGGCATCGCGTTCAGCCACGAGCTGTCGCAGGCGCTGCCCGAGGTGGTGCGCAGCGACGAGAAACGGCTGCGCCAGATCCTGATCAACGTGCTGGGCAACGCGGTCAAGTTCACGCAGGTCGGCCAGGTGGTGTTCCGCGCCGGCTATGCGCGCGAGATGGCCACCTTCGAGATCGAGGACACCGGCCCCGGCATCGCGCCCGAGGAGATCGAGCATGTGTTCGAGCCGTTCGCGCGCGGCAGCGATGCGGGCGCGGCGGCCGCCAGCGGCACCGGGCTGGGGCTCACGATCAGCAAGATGCTGGTCGACCTGATGGGCGGCGAGATGACGGTGCACAGCACGCCGCAGGTGGGCACGCTGTTCCGCATCCGGCTCTTCCTGCCGGCCACGCGCGATGCGGTGCCGGGCGTGCAGGCGCCACGCGCGAGCCGCACCGGGTATGACGGCGTGCGCCGGCGCATCCTGGTGGTCGACAACGAGGAGGTCGATCGCGCGCTGTTGCGCAGCGTGCTGCAGCCGCTGGGGTTCGAGGTGCGCGAGGCGGCGTCGGGCGACGAATGCCTGGCGCTGCTGCGCAGCTTCACGCCCGATGCGATCCTGATGGACCTGGCGATGCCGGGGCTGGATGGCTGGGCGACGATCCGCGCGATCCGTGCGCAGGACCTGAGCACCGCGCCGATCGCGATCGTCTCGGGCAACGCATTCGACCGCGAGATGGAGAACGACGTCGGCATTGCACCGGCCGATTTCGTGCTGAAGCCGGTGCGCGTCAACGACCTGCTCGACTGGCTGGGCGCGCGGCTGCGCGTGCAGTGGGTGCAGGCGGCGCGCGCCGAGGCGGCGCCGGTGCCGCAGCCGGCGGCGGCCTGGGTGCTGCCTGACGTGGCGCAGCTGCAGGCGCTGGAGGAGCTGGTGGGCCTGGGGTATTTCCGGGGCATCGTGAAGAAGCTGGACGAGATCGAGGCGGACAATGCGGCCCATGCCGGCTTCGTCGCTCACCTGCGCGGGCTGGCCCGACAGTTCCAGCTCGACGCGATGACGCGCATCCTTCGCCAGGCCCGACATGACCGAGAGACTTCCTGACCGCGCCGCGAGCGACGTCGTGCTGATCGTCGACGACGTGCCCGACAACCTGTCGCTGCTGCACGACGCGCTCGACGAGGCGGGCTACGTGGTGCTGGTGGCTGTCGACGGCGAGAGCGCGCTGCAGCGCGCCGCGCAGGCCGACCCCGACATCGTGCTGCTCGACGCCGCGATGCCCGGCATGGATGGCTTCGAGGTGGCGCGCCGCCTGAAGGCCGATGCCGACACGGCGCACATCCCGATCATCTTCATGACCGGCCTGACCGAGACCGAGCACGTGATGGCGGCCTTTCGGGCCGGCGGGGTCGACTACGTGACCAAGCCGATCCGTCCGCAGGAGGTGCTGGCGCGCATGGTGGTGCACATGCAGAGCGCGCGCGAGAAGCGGCAGGCGCGCAATGCGCTGGATGCCTTCGGCCACGCGACGATGGCGATCCACGTGACGCCGCGGCTGGCCGACAGCAAGGCGGTGTGGCAGACGCCGCTGGCGCGCGAGCTGATGCAGCGCTACTTCGAGGCGGCGCCGGGGCAGATCCCGGCCGAGTTGGCGCAGTGGCTGCACGAGCAGTCGCTGGCGGCCGGCGAGGGGCGCGAGCCGAAGCCGCTGGCGGTGACGCGCGGCGAGCGGCAACTGGTGTTCTCGCTGCAGCAGCGCACGAGCGACGACGACTGGTTGATCGTGATGCGCGAGGTGTCGGACGCGGCGGCGGTGGATGCGGTGCTGCAGGCCTTCAAGCTGACGCTGCGCGAGGCCGAGGTGCTGTACTGGGTCGCCAAGGGCAAGACCAACCGCGACATCGGGGACATCCTCGGCAGCAGCCCGGCGACGGTGAAGAAGCACCTGGAGCATGTGTTCGAGAAGCTGGGGGTGGAGACGCGGAATGCGGCTGCGTCGCTGGCGATCCAGAAGGTTCGTGCGTTGGTTCCGTGGCGGCACGGCGGGTGAGGGATGGGCTGGAGCCGATCTTCTTCGTCGCCTCAGAAATCGCCCCCAGCCCATCCCCTCACCCGTCGCGCTGAACCAGCCGCTCTTGTTGGGGGAAAAGACTGAAGTGATCGACGAGCGTGCGAGCGTTGGCGAGGGCTGTTCAACCTTGCAAATTGAGCAACGACCGCTCAATTTGCAAGGTTGCTGGGATGGCTGGTTGCGCCGTTCCTCACCCTCGCGACAAGACGCCTGGAATGTCCCCGAGCGGAATCACCTCGACGTTGTCGGCCAGCGGGTAGCGGCGCTCGACGGGGGCGATCACGTAGCCTTTGTCGACCCCCAGGTCCTCGAGTGACTGCCAGAAGCCGCGGGTCACCGTGGGTGACGCCGAGAACTTGACCTCGAAACCCAGCAGGCGCCTGCCGGTCGACACGACCAGATCGAGTTCGCTGCCGGCTGCCGTGCGATAGAAGCCGAGTTCGCTGCCGGCCGGTGCATGTGCACGCACCTGTTCCAGCACGAAGCCTTCCCAGGAGGCGCCGACGATGGGGTGTCCCTGCAGGTCGTCGATGCTGGCGATGTTGAGCAATGCATGCACCAACCCGCTGTCGCGGATGTACACCTTGGGCGATTTGACGAGCCGCTTGCCGACGTTGGCCAGATGCGGTTCCAGCCGCCGCACCATCATCGCGTCGCTCAGCAGCGCGAGGTAGCGCGTCACCGTGGTGTGTGCGACCCCGCCCAGCGACAAGCCCAGCTGCGAGGCGTTGAAGAGCTGGCCCTGCAGGTGGGCGAGCATGCGCCAGAAGCGATGCAATGTTTCTGCGGGAACGGTCACGCCCCATTGCGGCAGGTCGCGCTGGAGGAATGTCTGGATGAAATCCTGGCGCCAGGTGAAGGAGAGCGTTTCGCTGGGCGCGGCATGGCTCATCGGAAAGCCGCCGCGCGACCACAGGTTCTGCAGGCCCGCCAATTCGGTGGGCCCCGCAGCAAACACCTCAGAGGCGAGCAAGGGCRTCAACTCCAGGTAGCTGACGCGGCCGGCGAGAGACTCGGCACTCTGCTGCATCAGCGGACCCGAGGCCGAGCCCAGCAGCAGGAAGCGGCCGGGCCTGCGGTCGGCGTCGATCTCAGGACGCAGCGCGCTGAACAGATCGGGCATGTGCTGCACTTCGTCGAGTACGACGAGGCGCTCACGATGGCGTGGAAAGAAGAGCTCGGGCCGTTCCAGCTGAGCGCGGTCGGCGGCGCGCTCCAGGTCGAGGAACAACGCATCCCCATGCTCGGCTGCTACCGCGCGAGCCAGCGTCGTCTTGCCGACCTGCCTGGGGCCGGTGATCACGACGCCGGGAAAGAATGTCAGCCTCTCCCGCAGGGAGGCCATGAGGTGGCGTTCAAACATCCTTGCATTTTGAGCGGTGACCGCTCAATTTACAAGGTTGAGATGACTGGCCGTGCTGAACCAGGCGCTCTTGTTGGAGGGAAAAGACTGAAGTGATCGACGAGCGTGCGAGCGTGGGCGCGTTCGTCGGCCACTTCAGTCTTTTCCCCTCACCCAAGGAGGTGCGGCATCGGCAAAGGCGCGGGTGGGGAGGCTGTGGAGCGCCAATAAGGAGGGGGCGCCGGAGCTGGCTGGTTTCATGGCCCGCGTGCGCAGCACGCTTCGTGAACTGACTGTCGTCGACTGTTTGACCACAGCGAACGAAGTGAGCGGAGGGAGTTTCGACGACGGGCCATGAAACCAGCCAGCGCAGGGGAGTCAGCGCCCCGCCAGGGGCGATGACCGCATTCGACGGCGAGCCACAGCCTCCCCACCCSCGCCTTTGCACGCGCAGAAAGCAGCACTACGCCATCTGTCGTATTCCTGATCCGACCCCCGCTCCGTAACCTCCGCAACACCAACCACAGGAGCGTTCGTCCATGAAGTCATCCCGCCGCAATTTCGCCGCGTCGCTGAGCGCCGTGTCGCTCGGCGTCGCCGCCCTCGGCCTGCCGCTGTTCGCGCAGGCCGCCGACACCATCAAGGTCGGCATCCTGCACTCGCTGTCGGGCACGATGGCGATCTCGGAGACCGTGCTCAAGGACACGGCCCTGATGACGATCGCGGAAATCAACGCCAAGGGCGGCGTGCTCGGCAAGCAGCTCGAGCCCGTCGTCGTCGACCCGGCCTCCAACTGGCCGCTGTTCGCCGAGAAGGCCAAGCAGCTGATCAGCCAGGACAAGGTCGCCGTGATGTTCGGCTGCTGGACCAGCGTGTCGCGCAAGTCGGTGCTGCCGGTCGTCGAGGAACTCAACGGCCTGCTGTTCTACCCGGTGCAGTACGAAGGCGAAGAACTCAGCAAGAACGTCTTCTACACCGGCGCAGCCCCCAACCAGCAAGCGATCCCGGCCGTCGAATACCTGATGAGCAAGGCCGGCGGCGGCGCCAAGCGCTTCGTGCTGCTGGGCACCGACTACGTCTACCCGCGCACCACCAACAAGATCCTGCGCGCCTTCCTGAAGAGCAAGGGCGTCAAGGACAGCGACATCGACGAGAAGTACACGCCGTTCGGCCACAGCGACTACCAGACCATCGTCGCCGACGTCAAGAAGTTCTCGGCCGGCGGCAAGACGGCCGTCATCTCCACCATCAACGGCGACTCCAACGTGCCCTTCTACAAGGAACTGGGCAACCAGGGCCTGAAGGCGACCGACGTGCCGGTCGTGGCGTTCTCGGTCGGCGAAGAGGAACTGCGCGGCGTCGACACCAAGCCGCTCGTCGGCCACCTCGCGGCATGGAACTACTTCATGTCGATCAAGAACCCGACCAACGACGCCTTCAAGAAGCAGTGGGCCGAGTACGCGAAGGCGAAGAACCTGCCGGGCGCCGACAAGCCGCTGACCAACGACCCGATGGAAGCCACCTACATCGGCATCCACATGTGGGCGCAGGCCGTCAAGAAGGCCGGCAGCACCGACACCGACAAGGTCATCGCCGCCATGGCCGGCCAGACCTTCCCGGCTCCGGGCGGTTTCGTGTCGACGATGGACGCGAAGAACCACCACCTGCACAAGCCGGTGTTCATCGGCGAGGTCAAGGCCGACGGCCAGTTCAACGTCGTGTGGAAGACCCCGGCCCCGGTCAAGGCCAAGCCGTGGAGCCCCTACATCGAAGGCAACGACAAGAAGAAGGACGAACCCGAAAAGAAGTGATCGGCTGAAGCGCTGATCTGAAGAACGGGCCACCCTTCGATCGGGTGGCCCTCGTCGAATTGAGCAGGACGGATTTCTCTCGATGCTTCCCATGCACGCACGACGCTGGTTGATCGCCCTGCTGCTCGGCCTGTCGGTCTCCGTCGCCCACGCGCTGACGCCGCCGCAGGTGCTGGCCCTCGCGAAGGGCGAGAACGAAGAGCGCATCGCGGCGCTGCAGGCCTCGCTCGCGCGCGGCGATGACGGCCTCGCCGCCTTCGTGCAGGCGATGCTCGACGACGCGGTGAAGCTGGCCGGCGACAAGGTGTTCGTCGTGCACGGCGACAAGGCGAACGACGCCTCAACCGGTGCCGACGCGAAGCTGCCCGACGGCGCCGAAGACGTGATCAACAGCAACCAGATGCGCCGCGAGCTCGAGGGCGCTCTCGCGGCGCTGAAGCTTTTCTCGCACGATGTAGGCGAGCGCCGCGCCGCGATCAAGGCGCTGAAGGAAGAGGCCGACGAAGGCCGCCTGCCGCTGATCGAGAAGGCGCTCGCGGCCGAGGCCGATGCGTCGCTGAAGGAGCAACTGACCCAGGTGCGTGCCGCGATCCTGGTGTCGTCGACCGATGCCGGCAAGCGCATGGAAGCCGCCCGCGCGCTCGCCGGCAGCCTGACGCCGGCCACCAAGACCCTGGTCCTCGAACGCCTGAAACCCGCGGCCGAAGGCGGCGAGAGCGAGGTCGACATCCGCAGCCAGCTCGGCATCGCGCTCGATGCGATCAACGCGCGCCTCGCCTGGGGCGAGCGGCTCGGCGTGCTGTTCACCGGCGTCAGCCTCGGCAGCATCCTGCTGCTGGTCGCGCTGGGTCTCGCCATCACCTACGGGCTGATGGGCGTGATCAACATGGCGCACGGCGAGCTGATGATGATCGGCGCGTACGCCACCTACGTGGTGCAGAACTTCTTCAGGGCCCACCTGCCGGGAATGTTCGATGCCTACGTGATCGTCGCGATCCCGGCCTCGTTCCTCGCGGCCGCGCTGGTCGGCGCGGTGCTCGAGCGCAGCGTGATCCGCTGGCTGTACGGCCGCCCGCTCGAGACGCTGCTCGCCACCTGGGGCATCAGCCTGGTGCTGATGCAGGGCGTGCGCTCGCTGTTCGGCGCGCAGAACGTGCAGGTCGAGAACCCGTCGTGGCTGTCCGGCGGCGTCGACGTGCTCAGCAACCTGACGCTGCCCTTCAACCGCATCGCCATCGTGATCTTCGCGGTGCTGGTGCTGGGCGGCGTGGCCTTGCTGATCTCGCGCACGCGGCTCGGGCTGTTCGTGCGCGGCGTCACGCAGAACCGCCGCATGGCCGCCTGCATGGGCGTCGACACCGCGCGCGTGGACACCTATGCGTTCGCGCTCGGCTCCGGCATCGCGGGCCTCGCCGGCTGCGCGCTGTCGCAGATCGGCAATGTGGGCCCCGATCTCGGCCAGGGCTACATCGTCGATTCGTTCATGGTCGTGGTGCTCGGCGGCGTCGGCCAGCTGGCGGGCACCGTCTACGCGGCGCTCGGCCTGGGCGTGCTCAACAAGCTGCTCGAAGGCTGGCAGGGCGCCGTGCTCGCGAAGATCATGGTGCTGGTCTTCATCGTCATCTTCATCCAGAAGCGGCCGCAAGGCATCTTCGCGATGAAAGGCCGGAGTGCCGAAGCATGAGCGCAATCCTTCCCACCCCGCCGCGGCCGATCGGGCCTGCGACCTCGCTGCTGTCGATGAAGGCCTGGAGCGGCGTCTTCATCGCGCTGGTCGCGGTGGTCGTCGTCGCCCCGGTACTGAACCTGGCGGTGCCTGCAGGCAGTGCGCTGCACCTGAGCGACTACGCGATCAGCCTGGTCGGCAAGATCATGTGCTACGCGATCTGCGCGCTCGCGATGGACCTGATCTGGGGCTACACCGGCATCCTGTCGCTCGGCCACGGCGTGTTCTTCGCGCTCGGCGGCTACGCGATGGGCATGTACCTGATGCGCCAGATCGGGCGCGACGGCAACTACCAGTCCGACCTGCCCGACTTCATGGTGTTCCTCGACTGGAAGACGCTGCCGTGGCACTGGGCGCTCAGCGACAGCTTCGTCGCGACGCTGCTGCTGATCGTGCTGGTGCCGGGGCTGCTCGCGTTCGTGTTCGGCTTCTTCGCGTTCCGTTCGCGCATCAAGGGCGTGTACTTCTCGATCATCACGCAGGCGATGACGTACGCGGCGATGCTGCTGTACTTCCGCAACGAGACCGGCTTCGGCGGCAACAACGGCTTCACCGACTTCAAGCGCATCCTCGGCCACCCGATCGCGACGCCGTCGATGCGGATGACGCTGTTCGTGCTGAGCGGCCTGGCGCTGATCGGCTTCTTCCTGCTCGCCCGCTGGCTGGTGGGCAGCAAGTTCGGCCGCGTGCTGCAGGCGATCCGCGACGCCGAGAGCCGCGTGATGTTCACCGGCTACGACCCGCTGCGCTACAAGCTCTGCATCTGGGTGATCTCGGCGGTGATGTGCGGCATCGCGGGCGCGCTGTACGTGCCGCAGGTGGGCATCATCAACCCGGGCGAGATGTCGCCGGCGGCGAGCATCGAGATCGCGATCTGGGCGGCGGTGGGCGGGCGCGGCACGCTGGTCGGGCCGATCTTGGGCGCCTTCTTCGTCAACGGCGCCAAAAGTTGGTTTACGCAAGCGTTCCCGGAGTTCTGGCTGTATTTCCTCGGCGCGCTGTTCATCGCGGTGACGCTGTTCCTGCCGCAAGGCATCGTCGGGCTGGCGCGCAAGCTGGGCGGCAAGGACAAGAGCGAGGTGAAGGCATGACGCCCGAGCTGATGGAGGCCGGCGCACGCGTGCGCGAGGCGCTGGCGAACCGGCAGCAGGGCGGCCCCGGCACCTCGGGCGGGCGCGAAGCCAGCTACGGCCGCGTGGTCGAGGAAGGCGTGCTCGACACCCGGCACGGCGCGATCCTGTACCTGGACGACATCACAGTCAGCTTCGACGGCTTCAAGGCGCTGAACGCGCTCTCGCTGAGCATCAGCGCCGGCGAGCTGCGCTGCATCATCGGCCCGAACGGCGCCGGCAAGACGACGATGATGGACGTGATCACCGGCAAGACGCGGCCCGATGCGGGCAAGGCCTTCTTCGGCTCGACCATCGACCTGCTGCGGCTGCGCGAGAACGAGATCGCGTCGATCGGTATCGGCCGCAAGTTCCAGAAGCCGACGGTGTTCGAGCAGCTGACGGTGTTCGAGAACCTGGAGCTCGCGCTGAASGCCGACCGCGGCGTGCGCTCGTCGATGTTCTTCCGGCTGAACGGCGAGCAGCTCGACCGCATCGGCGCGATGCTGGCGCTGATCCACCTGAAGGACGGCGCGCAGCGCGTCGCCGGGCTGCTGTCGCACGGCCAGAAGCAGTGGCTGGAGATCGGCATGCTGCTGATGCAGGACCCGAAGCTGCTGCTGCTCGACGAGCCGGTGGCCGGCATGACCGACGAAGAGACCGAGCGCACCGCCGAGCTGTTCCTGTCGCTCGAAGGCAGCCACTCGCTGGTGGTGGTCGAGCACGACATGAAGTTCATCGGCGAGCTGACGCAGAACGGGCGCAACGGCAAGAAGGTGACGGTGCTGCACGAGGGCAGCGTGCTGGCCGAAGGGCTGCTGTCGGAAGTCCAATCCAACGACAAGGTCGTCGAGGTCTACCTGGGCCGCTGAATCATGTTGAAAGTCGAAGGCATCAACCAGTACTACGGGGGCTCGCACATCCTGCGCAACCTCGGCTTCGAGGCGAAGCTCGGCGAGGTGACCGTGGTGCTCGGGCGCAACGGCGTGGGCAAGACGACGCTGCTGAAGAGCCTGATGGGCGTGGTGCCGGTGAAGACCGGCGGCATCCAGCTCGACGGCCAGGACATCACGCACGACACGCCGTACGAGCGGGTGCGCAAGGGCGTGGGCTACGTGCCGCAGGGCCGCGAGATCTTCGGCCGGCTGACGGTCGACGAGAACCTGCGCATGGGCCTCGCGTACAAGAGCGGCGCAACGCCGGTGCCGGCCGAGCTGTTCGAGCTGTTCCCGGTGCTCAAGCAGATGATCCACCGCCGCGGCGGCGATCTCTCGGGCGGGCAGCAGCAGCAGCTGGCGATCGCGCGGGCGCTGGCGGCCGGGCCGAAGCTGCTGATCCTCGACGAGCCGACCGAAGGCATCCAGCCCAGCATCATCAAGGACATCGGCCGCGTGATCCGCATGCTGGCCGACCGGAAGACGATGGCCATCGTGCTGGTCGAGCAGTACTACGACTTCGCGGCCGAACTCGCCGACCAGTACCTCGTGATGGAACGCGGCGAGGTCATCCAGCGCGGGCGCGGGAAGGACATGGAAGCCGAGGGCGTGCGGGACCGGATGTCGATTTGAGATGCTCGACAGGCGTCAACGCGGCGCCAAGGACCGTATCTGCGCCAGCCAGCCGGCGAAGAACGCGCACTCCGCCTCCATTGCCGGCAATCCGATCTTCAGTGCGGCGACGGGGCCGTGCCGCCGCTTCCGGTAGCCCGGGTTGCTCAGCGCCCGCTCCAGGCGTGCGGCGGGCTTGGTGTCGGGCTGGTCGTTGATGTGCTCGGGTGATGCGGCGGCAGCACGTGCGGCGGACAGCGCGGCGGATGCACTGCGCCACGCCGGCTCGACCGCGACCAGCTTCTCGACGTCGCTGAAGAGCAGGGCCTCGAATTCGTGGGGCTGGATGTAGGGGATGAAGCGGCCGGGCTCGCATGCGGCAACGGCCACGATGTCCGCATGAAGGGCCTGCTTCACGGCCGTCAGGCGTTGCGACAGGTCGGACAGGCCCTGCGAGGCGGCGATGCCTGGAAACCCGTTGTCGAGCCGGTAGAGGTCGAACAGCGTCGTGACCACCGGCGCGCTGTTCTGGCGCAGCGTGTTGCGCAAGTGGCGCCTGACCCGGTCGTAGCTCAACGCACCGCCTTTGTGGCCCGGCGAGGTTTCGATCATTTCCGGAACCAGGTTCAGGTCGAGGTCGTAGAAGGCCGGGGCCAACACCTGCAGGATGAACTCTTCTTCGGTCTGGCCTTCGCAGACCACGCAGACGCGCCTCATCGGCCAGGCCTTCCGCCCAGGATGTTGCGCTTCCACAGGTCGCCCAGGCTGTAGTCGTCGGCCAGCCAGTCTGTCAGTTCGGCGGCATCGAGGCGCCGGAAGGTCGACGCATCCTCTTCACGTTGAACCACGATCACGTCCTCGGGTTGGAATGCGCTGAGCAACTCCACCGACTGCGTGGAGACGATCACCTGCCGGCTTTCGGCGGCTTCCTGCAGCATGTCGGCCAGCAGATTGATCGCGAAAGGGTGCAGCCCCAGTTCGGGTTCGTCGATCAGGACAGTATCGGGCAGCAGGCCGCGAGGCTGCAGCAGCAGCGTGGTCAGGCAGATGAAGCGCAGCGTTCCGTCCGACAGCACGTGGGCTTTCCAGGGCGTGTCGGGCCGCCCGCGTTCGGTCCACTCCAGCTCGATGAACTCGGTGGCCTCGTCGCGGAACACGAAGTCGCCGAAGAACGGAGCCACCCGGCGAATCGTTTCGACGATCCGGTCGTAGCTGCTTTCGTAGCTCGGCGTGGTCTTGAGCTTGCGCAGATAGGCGGCCAGGTTGGCCGCATCCGGCTTCAAGCGAAGGTTGTCGCTGACGGCATGGACGCGCTTGACCGCCGCCGTGTCGCCGGTGTCATGAAAGTGGTACTGCCGCCAGATCTGGAGCTTGTCGAGCACATAGCGGCTGACGGTGGCGCTCGGGCTGTCTTTGTCGGTGCGGATCTTCGCCGTGTCGTGTCCGGCTCCAAGCGAATAGGCCTTCGGCAGGGCATAACCCTGGCCGCGCACCGTCGGCTCCTCGCGCACGAAGATCAGCCGGTTGTCCTGCGTGGCTTCGAGCGAGATGCGATATCCGTTCTCGTACTCGCCGGTGAAACCCGTGCTGGCCGAGAACTCGATTGACAGGTCCATCCGTGGCGTCGCCTTGCTGCCGTAATGCAGCAAGGCCTCTGGTCCGCCCCATTTCTGCACGTCGACAGGGAAGTTGTCGCCGGCCACCGATGCCAGGAAGCGGRACAGCCCGATGAAGTTGCTCTTGCCGGCGCCATTCGCCCCGATCAGCACGTTCAGCGGGCGAAGCTCGAAGTTCTCGAGCTTCGCAATCGACTTGTAGCCCTTGACGGTGAGCTTCCGGATGTGGGTCATCCCGGCACTCTACCGACAATCCCGCCGCTTCTCAAAACTGGCGAGAGCGGCCGTGCCTACTGCCCCGAGAAATAAAGCCGCCGCAACGCCCGGTCCGACCCCGCCTTGAAGTAGCTCGCCCCCGCGCCACCGCCGCCGTGGATCCAGGCCGGCGACGGCACCAGGTACTTGCGCAGCAAGGCATTCGCCGGCGAGGTCGCGTCCTTGAACTGCAGCGACTCGCGGAACGCGTAGTGCGAGAACAGCCGCATGAACTCGCCGAGGTAGACGTCGGCCACCGCGGTGTCGCCGCGGATCACCAGCATGTTCTCGTCGTTGTCGGTGGTCGACGCCGCCGAGAAGTTGGCCGAGCCCACCACCACGGTCGGCGTGTCGCCGAGCGGGTCCACCAGCATGTACTTCGTGTGCACGTACAGCACGTGCGCCTCGTCGGCGATGCGGTCGAGCTCGGCCAGCCAGCGGTCGAACAGGTTCAGCTCGACGCGGTGGCCCACGGCCACCGTCACGTTCGGATGCCGGCGGATGCGGTCGATCTCGGCGACCTGCGCCTGGTAGGTCTTGCCGGTGCCCTTCTTCTCCATCAGCGCGAAGCGCAGCACGCTGTCGGTCGTGTCGTACGACGGCACGAAGCGGCTGTTCATGCCGAACGCGAAGGTCATGAACACGCCGCGCTGCGCGCCGGCCGCCAGGCCCGCGTACCAGTCGAGCGCCTCCAGGCCGAGCCGCGGCGAGAACAGCGCGTCCAGCGGCGAGCCGTCGGCCGGCAGCGGCGACAGGGCTTCGTCCTGGGTCGCGGTCGGCTTGCGCGTCTCGTCACGGTCGAGCAGCAGCCAGTACTGGTGGTAGCGGGCCGCGATCGCGTCGTCGCGCACGATGTGCGCATTGTTCGAGTGGCCGAACATGCCGTTCACGCTCAGGTTGGTGGAGCCGGTCCAGACCTGCTTCGGCACGCCCGCCTGCCGCAGCACCAGGAACTTGTTGTGTGCGAACCCGCCCGAGTGCTCGCGCGACTTGACCATGCCGTCCATGCCCTGGCCTTCGAGCGCCTTTTCGTTGCCCTCGCCCTGGCTGTCGCCGTCGTAGAGCACCGAGACGACCGCGCCGCGCGCTTTCGCAGCCTTCAGCGCGGTGTAGATGCGGGGGCTCTTGAACTCGAAGAACGCGCCCAGCAGTTCGTCGCCCGCCGCGGCCTGGGCGATGAAGTTCTCGAGGCCTTCGACCAGCCCGCGCGACAGCCAGTTGAACGCCGACGGCCCCACGTCGTCCGGCCGCCGGTTCTGGAAGCGCCGCGCGTACTCCTGCGAGGCGACCGCGCCGCGGTTGAAGAAGACCGAATGCCTGCCCTGGTCGACGCGCTCGGTCGCCACCGCCAGGTCGACCTCGGGCCCACGCACCAGCGCGCCCGGGCTGCCGCTCATCGCGACGATCGTGTAGACGTAGCGCTCGTCGGGCGAGGCGCTGTAGTCCGCCCACTGGAAGGTCTGCAGCGGGTGCAGGAAGCTCGTCACCGGCTCGCCGGGCACCGGGTACGGTTCCACTTGCTCGAAGGTCTTCATGCCCGACAGCCAGATGCGCTCGCCGTCGCGCTCGCGCAGCCGCCGCACCGCGAAGCCCAGCACGCCTTGCGCCAGCATCGCCGCCTCGGGCATGTCCCAGCCCAGCAACACCACGTAGGTGCCGGCCACGGCCATCGCGGCCAGGCCGCCGTTCTCGCTGCGCACGCGCATGCTGCTCTCCCGGTTGACACGGACAGGGCACGGTGCGCCGGGCCGGCGCGCCCGTCATCCTCCAGATGGTGGACGCCGGGACGGCCGAACGGGCCAGCCCCTCAGCGCCGCGCCGCCTCCAGCGCCGCGAACGCGGTGATCAGCAGCTGCACCGCCAGCACGTCGGCGGCGTACTGCACCGACACGTCGCTGCGCGGCCCGAGCAGGTTCCACAGCACCGGCACGCTGATCGACAGCGTGTAGACCGACCACACGAGGAACCAGGCGAGCGCCATCGGATTGCGTCCGCGCATCCACTGGCCGAGCCCCGGCAACAGCGCCGAGGCGAGCACGGCCCACCAGTGCGGCGTGGCCGCGACGCGGCGCCGCGAGCGGCTGCCGCTGCGCGCATGCCACACCAGCGTGATCGCGGCGACCACGCCGCCGACGGCCAGGGCGACCAGGGCCTGGTGCAGCCACTTCAGCCGCTGCTGCAGCTGCGCCGCCTCCTGCAGGTCGCGCCGGCTGTCGGCATCGCCGAACGGCGGCAGCGGCTCGTGTGCCGCGCTCCAGCGCAGCACCGTGCGGCTCTGGCCGTCGACCACCAGCAGGTCGCGTCCGAGCCAGCCGAGGTCGCGCGGTTCCATGCGCTCGGTCTGCGAGAACAGCAGCTCGCCGCCGCCGGGCAGGATGTCGGCCACCACGCCGACGATGCGGTCGTTGCCGAAGCGGATCACGGTGGCCAGCGGCAGCGGTTCATTGCCTTCGGTGGCTTGCGGCGGGTGCGGCCGCGCGAGGCCCAGGTAGCGGGTGCCGCGCGGCGCCGGCACGTCCACCGCCTGCTGCAGCGCGAGCGTGCGGCCGTCCAGCCGCTTCAGCTGCAGGCCGTTGGTGTCGGTGGTCCACAGCGCGTCGCCGTTCCACCACAGGCCGTTCGTGAAGCGGTACATCCCGAGCACGGTGCGCGCGAGGAAGCGGCCGTCGCGGTCGAACAGCGCCACCGCGTGGCCGCCGCCGGTCGAGGCCGCGATGCGCCCGTCGCCGGCGAACGCCAGGTGCACCGCCCGGCTCGCATGCTCCGCCAGCTCGGGCGGCCATTGCAGCGTGATGGTGCTGGACGGCCGCAGCGTGGCGGGGTCGAGCAGGTGGAGGGTCGGCTCGTTGTCGAGCCGCAGCGCCAGCAGCCCGGCGGCCGGGTGCCAGTCGAGGCTGTAGACGCGGCCCGGCAGGCCGATCTCCGCCAGCGTGGCGCGCGTGCCGCGGTGCCCCTTGGCATCGAACGACCAGATCTCGTCGTCGACGGCCAGCCAGGCCTGCGTGCCGTCGGGGCGCAGCGCCAGGGCGGTGGGGCCGTACAGCGCCGCGACCCGCTGGCCGACCTTGAAATCCAGCGCCAGCAGCAGCAGCGCGAGCAGCACGCAGACCAGCGCAATGCGCGGCGGCGCCGCCGCACCGATGCGGGGGCGGCTGCGTGCCTTGGGAATATCGGTACTGCCGGATCCGTCAGCCCTGTCTCGGGCCGATCTGAGAAGAGTCGACATGGGGGGTCCTCGCCAGCGGGCAAGGGTATCGGAGTCGGGCGGCCGTCCCGCCCTCCCGGCCCTCCGCTGGAGCGGGCCGTTCAACCGTTCAACCGGTCCGCCGCTTGCTGGTGGTTCGCCCGTCGCTCAATAGCTGATCGTCAGCACGTGAACCCGGGCCGCCTGGCAGGGCGCTGCCGCACAGGCGCCGGCCAGTCCGGCCGCGATGCGGCCGGTGACGTGGTGCTCGTGCACCTGGCCGTTCCAGGTGCCGGACACGGCATCCAGCGTCAGCGTGTAGGGCAGGCCGAGCAGCGTGTCGCCACCGCTGTCCAGCGCCAGCGTGTAATCGGTGTTGCAGTCTGCGGTGAAGCTGTTGGTGGCGATGGCCGGYTCCGGCTGGAAGGCGACGTAGTCCAGCGTTACGGCGCTCGGTATCGACAGGGTGCAGGCCGGCGGGACGTCGAGCGTGACACCGCCGGTGGTGGTGCTGCCGGAGCCGGTACCGGCTCCGGTGCTGACACGGGCCATGGCCGCGCTGCCCTCCGCGTGGTAGGCCAGCGTGACGAGCAGCGTGTCGCGGTAGCTGCCGGCCGCCGGCCGGCGCGCCCGCGCGGGCGCCACCAGGTAGAACGGCAATTGCGTG
Source organism: Rhizobacter sp. P3_B12 (assembly GCF_056402895.1). Classification (NCBI taxonomy): domain Bacteria; kingdom Pseudomonadati; phylum Pseudomonadota; class Betaproteobacteria; order Burkholderiales; family Sphaerotilaceae; genus Rhizobacter; species Rhizobacter sp. P3_B12. The sequence goes on from NZ_JBFUGN010000037.1 coordinate 16,748, forward strand.
CTCGCCATCGGGCTGCCGGCAAAGACCACGCTGCCGCTGATCGCGTACGGCGCGGTGCTGCCCCACGGGGTGCGCGCGGCGGCGTCCTGCCACAGGCCGTAGCCGATGTTGCGCCCGGCACTGTCC
>NZ_JBFUGN010000038.1:0-16864 GCF_056402895.1 Rhizobacter sp. P3_B12
CGCGCACCGCATGGGTCGAGACCGGCGACGCGCCCGCGGCGAGCGCTGTCTCGAGCGCCGGCCCTGGGTTGACGCCGTGCATCGCGCAGGCGGCCAGGCCGACGTCGCGCTGCAGGGTCTCGGGCGAATCCAGCAAGGCCTTCGTGATTCCGCGCAGCGACTGGGCCGACACCCAGCCAAAGGCCGACACCAGCCCGGCACGCGCTTCCGGCAGCGCCGCGGTCAACGCGAACAGCCGGTCGAGCATCGGCGCGCTGCGGCCTTCGATCGCCCGCACGGTGGCCGTGAAGACCTGGCCGGCGCCCGGCGTGTCGAGCGCGGCGGCACAGGCGCGAAGCCCGTCGTCGCCGGCCTGCGCGATGCCGTCCAGGCTGGCTGCGAGGCGCTCGTCGAGCCGCTGCAGGCGGTTCAGCCGCAGGTGCGGCGCACGCACCAGCACCGAGCGGACGTTGCGCTGCAGCGCGGCGTCCTCGACGTGCTGCGACAGCACGACCTCGATGGTGCGGCGGGCGACGCTCAGCATGACCGGGTGGCGTGGGACAGCCGCTCAGACATTGCACATCACCTGCGTCCAGGTCACCCCGTCCTCGCTGCTCAGCAGGTGCCTGGCACCGACGCTCCAGATGACGTCGGCATCGGACTCCAGGTGGCCGAAGGTCAACGGCCCCGGCAGGCCGGTGTCCACCGCCTCGAGACCCTTCGGACCGATCAGGTAGAGGCCGGTCAGGCTGGCGACGAAGGCCTTGCCCTTGAACAGGGTCAGGCCATAGAGGTTGTCGYGCGTGACCTCGTTCTGGATCGTCGTCGAACGGTCGCCCGCGGCTTGCAGGAGCACGCCCGCAGCGCCGCACATCAGCGCATGTCCCGACGGCGTGACCAGCACGCGCTGCAGCGCAACCGAGGTCGGACTGTCGAGTTGGCGCCAGGCGCTGCCGTCGTACAGCCAGATCTCACCGCCGAAGCCTACCGCGTAGACCGCCTGCGGCGTCAGCCCGTGGACCGAATTGAAACCGGTGCTCTCGCCCTTTTGCGCATGGATGGCGCCGGAGATGGCCTGCCAGGCACCGCCGCTGCGGCGGTAGGCCTGGCGCGACATCCCGACGGCGAAGACGTCGCTGCCGACCCAGCGGATGTCGCGCATCGCGCCGTAGCGATCCGGGCCCTTGGCCTGCGGATCGACGTGCGACTCGGAGAACCCGCCCGGGATGCCGACCAGCAACTCGCCATCCAGGCCGAGCGCCAGCACCTCGAACTGACCGTTGCCCTTGTCGACGCCGCAGATCGAGGCCACCGGCCACTCGGGTGTCTTGACGAACCACTTGCCGCCCTTCAACTGCAGCACGCGCGAGTCGTCTTCTTCCTCGGCGACGAACCAGATGCGGTCGCGCGAGCCGACCGCGGATTGCGCGAACGTCATGTGGGGCGAAGAGGGCTTGGGCTTGGCCATGGGTCGGAAATCTCCAGAATCAGAATGAAGCGTCATCGAGGACCTTGCGGCCCTGACGCTTCTGCTTGTCCTTCAGCGGCGAGCGGTCGGCGCGCAGCTTGGTGCTGTCGTCCTTGACGCCCACTTTCTCATGATAGGCGTCGAGCTGCGCCTCGATGCAGCCTTCACGGCAGTTCGAGTCGGCGAAGGTGGCGGCGTGTGCCGTCATCGCGCCCTCCTTGGCCGCGCCGTAGTTCCAGCTGCCATCGCCGCCCATCTGGCTGCGCGGCCCGTCCGGATCCATGTGATCGCGCTCATGCACGTTCTGCACCGCATGCATGCTGCCGTGGTCGCCCTTGTAGCGCGAAGACTCGTCGCAGCAGACGCAGGGCGCCTTCTTGTCGTCGTACTTCGCGAAGCCGCGCACGCGGTCGCCGCTGGCCCGCGCGCCGACCTCGGTGAAGCAGTGCACCTCGACCAGGTGGTGCGGCGTCTTGCCGGGGCAGCAGCCGCCCTGGCCGGCACGCTTGTCGGGCTGGTAGGGCACCAGCATGCACTTGCGAGCCTTCTGGCAATCCTCGTCGGCGCATTGCTCGTCGCCGGTCTTGCCGCTGCAGGCGTCCTCCTCGGCCTTCTTCTCCTTCGAGCAGGCACCGCCCTTCGGCGCGGTCGCCGCATCGATGTAGGGCCAGGTCGGCGTGTTGCCCGGCATCGAACCGTGGTTGTGCGTCATCACGTCGAGGTTGCGCACGACGTTCTCGCCTTCCACCTTGACGTCCATCGACCAGGCATTGAAGTACACCTTGCCGGTGTTCTTGCTGGTGACGACGCCCTTCTTCGGCGCCGAGCCTGCCTCGTCGCCGCTGCTCTTCTTGAAGTACGACTTGTTCTTGAGCATCACCTCCTTGCCGGAGATCTTCACCGAGGTCGAGCCGTCGGTGCAGTCCGACGCCATGCCGGTGTTCGGGTACGGGATCGGCACGCCGGGCGGCGTGGCTGGCGTCTGCGGCGGCGTGAAGCACACGTCGGGGAAAGCCGCGATCGACTTGCCGGCGGCCGCCTTGCAGGAGACCTCCATGTTGTTGGCATAGACCTCGTTGCTCATGCCGCCGTCCCGAAACTGAAGATCGCGGCGGCGCGCTGGCCACCGTCGTTGGCCATGTGGGCAAGCAGCCGCGGCCCGGGGCTGAAGGCCTTGCGGCAGGCCATGTCGGCCAGCGCCAGCATCGCGATGCCGGCGCTCGCGCCGGTCTCGCCGATGCTCTCGGCCGGGTGCCAGAGGTCGAACTCTTCCTTGCGCTGACGCAGCGTGCGCGTCATCGCGAGTGCCGCTTCCTTGAAGTAGTACTGCTCGCCGGACAGGTCGGCCATGCGGTAGTCGATGTCGTGCAGCGCACAGCCGGCATCGGCCAGCGCGGCCTTGATCGCGGTGGTCAGGCCGTCGGCGCGCAGGGGTTCGTCCGAGGCGATGTGCGCCGCCTCGACGCCGAAGCCGATGCCGTGGCACAGCAGCTGCGGCGTGGCCGAGGGCGCTCCGAGCAGCAAGGCGCCGGCCGCCTCGCCCGGCATGAAGCCGTTCGAGTTGTCCGGGCCCAGCAGGCGCCCGGCGCGATCGAGCTCGCGCAGCGTCGGCCAGTGCAGCAGGCCATCGGCCGCGGCGACGAGCACGCGCGCCAAGCCCTGCTCGAGGATCAGCTTGCGCGCCTGCCCGAGCGCCACCGCAGTGGCCACCCGGCCGTGCGCGACCACCGCCGATTCACGGGCGAACTGCACCTCCAGCAGCTGCTGGATGCGCGCGAACAGGCGCTCGTCCAGGCCGGCCAAGCGGCCCGGCCGCTCGCGCTCGGCCACGCAGAGCAGCAGCGGCATGCCCGCCCACTCGGCGCGCGGTACGCCGGCCAGGCATTCCTCGATCGACAGCGCAGCCATCACGGCGAGTTTCTCGAGGCCGCGCTCGGCGCTTTCGAGCTCGACCTGGTGCGCCTGGATCCACTCGCCGCCCGAGCCCATGAAGCGTGTCTCGGTCGGGTTGGCCAACTTGGCGCGCATGGCGGCGCAGGCGGACGCGGCATCCTGGCCGATGCTCGTCACCAGGCCGGTGTGCAGGAGGGCAATCGAAGCGAGTGGCATAGGGATCAGGGCGCGGCTGCGATGGCAGGGTCAATGGCCGGGACGGCAGCGGGATCGGGGCGTTCCATCGGCACCATGACGACCGGGATCGGGAAGCTGACGACGTCGCGCTGCTGCCACCACTCGCGGCCCTTCTTGCCGACCAGCACCTGCGCGATCTCGTGCAGGCTGCGCTTCAACGGCCGCGCCACGCGCCACGTCAGGCTGAAGCGCTGCAGTTCCGGCTCGATCACGATGGTGTCGAGCGTCGCGGTGTAGTCCTCGCGCGCCCCGTTCTTCGGGAACACGTGCACCGGCGCCACCAGGTTCGGGATCGTGAAGCGCGTCAGCCCTTCAGGCGTCAGGTTCGCCAGCGCCACCTCCACCGGCCCACCGGCGAACGACTCCAGCGGCAGCTGCTGGTCCAGCGGCGCCGCCTGGAAGTACTGCGCGTCGAAATCCGGCGGCAGGAAGGGGAAGTGCTTGTCGAGCCACTCGTCGTCGTAGGTGCCGGCAAAGCGCGAACGCGACGACCAGCCGCGCCCGAGCGGCCCGTACGACATCGGCGCGTAGTCGCTGTCGGGGTCGCTGATGCTGCGCCCGATCTCCTCGGTGCGCGGCAGCGGCTTGCCGTCGACCCAGGCCTTCTTCAGGTGCTTGTGGAAGCCCACGCCCACCGGGTTGGCCATGCAGGCCGCATGCTGCGACGGGTCTTCATGCGCCAGGTCGGCGCCGCCATAGGCCACGTCGTAGCTGATCGGCTGCGTGACGAACGGCTCGGCCGGCGTCGCGCGCAGCGTGGCCAGGCCGCAATCCCATTGCCGCGCGCCGACCACCGCGATGCGCTTGCTCCAGTTGCCGATGCGGATGCCGGTCTCCACGCGCGTGGCCGGCCGCCCGTGCGGCGCGTGCGCGCTGCCCAGCAGCAGCACGTCGACCCGCTGCTTGCGCGGCGCGAAATCGACCTCGTACACCGGCGCCGACAGCCCCGGCTCGCCGGTGAAGGTGTCGGCCATCACCAGCGGCAGTTGTTCCTCATGCAGTGCGAAATGCGTGGCCGGCTCGCCGGCCTGCGGGAATCGGAAGGTGCCCTTGATGACGACCACGAGCGACTCGCGGCCGCTCGGCTCGAGGCCCATGTTGTAGCCCGCCGTCATGCGGGTGGCGTTGATCAGCTCCATGTGGGTACTGCAGCGGTGCGGTCAGTTCAGTTGCACCGAGCCGCCCTTGATGCGGTTGACGCCGGTCGAGCGGCTCGACACGTAGCTGCCCTGGATCAGCACCTTGCCGGCCTCGGTCAGCGTGATGCTGGCCTTGCCGCAGCGCAGCGTGAGCTCTTTCTTCGCACTGACCAGCATGCGCTGGCCGTCGCTGTCGAGCTGCACCTGGTCGGGCCGGTCGGCGAGCGGCCAGCCGGCGGCCGGGCGCAGCACGCCGGTGACGATCGGCAAGGCCGCATCGCCGTTCTCGAACATCAGCGTCACCTGCGCGCCGATGTGCGCGCCGTGCAGGTCGAGCACCGCCCTGGCGCGCAGCGCGGCCGTGCCCGGCTGGCCCGGGTAGAGCACCAGCGGCGTCGCGCCGTCGTCGGTGATCGCGATCAGCTCGCCGACCACGACCGACGGCAGCGGCTCGCTGCGCAGCACCGCCGCGCGCGACTGCAGCAGGGGCTGCAGCGCATCGACCGGCTCGACCGTCGAGCCTCCGATCGAAGAGAGGGGTGTGGCTTCCTCGCGCGCGTGCGCTGCGAGAAGTTGTTGGTCCAGCGTGTCGCGGCCGCTCATCGTGTGCCTCAGTTCTGCAGAATCTTGGAGCCCTTCATCACGATGTCGCTGCTCGCCTTCACGTTGATCTTGCCCGAGCCCTCCACCGTGATGTCCTTGCCCTTGATGGTGATCGTGCCGTCTTTCTTCATCGTGATGCTCGAGCTGCCGGTCTTCAGCGTGATGGAGTCGGCCGCCTCGAGCACGTAGTTCTTGCCCACCTTCAGCGTGTTGTCCTCGCCGATGGTGGTGTTGCGGGCCTTGGCCACCTGCACGCTCTGCTTGCCGCCGACGCTCAGGCTGCGGTCGGAGCCGACGTCGATGCTCTGCTTGGCGCCGATCGAGTGGCTTTCGTTGATGCCCACCGAGACCGAGCGCGTCGCACCCACCGAGATGGTCTGCGCGGCACCGACCACCACTTCCTGCGCGGCGCCGATCGCCACCGTCTCGTTGATGCCGACCGCGCGCGTGCGCTGCAGCGCGACCGTCTCGGTCTTGCTGGCGCCGATGCTCACGGTGCGGTTGCTGCCGATCGTGATCGTCTCGTTGGCGCCCACCGTCTCGGTGCGGTTCACGCCGATCGCGATGGTCTCGTTGCTGCCGACCTTCTCGTTGCGGTTGACGCCGATCGTGATGTCTTCGTTGTTGCCGACCTTCTCGGTGCGGTCGACGCCGATCGTGATGGTCTCGTTGTTGTCGACCGTCTCGGTGCGGTCGTGCTTGACGTGCACCGTTTCGTCGTGGTCGATGGTCTTCGTGCGGTCGTGGCCGACCCACTTGGCCTCGTCGTTCTCGACCTCGATCAGCTGGTCTTTCTCGGCGTGCAGCCACAGCTGCTCGGCGCCCTGCTTGTCCTCGAAGCGGATCGCGTTGGCATTGCCGTAGCCGCCGCCCTTGGACGAGCGCGTCAGGATGCCCGACTGCGTGGCATTGGCCGGCAGGTCCCACGGCGGCATCTGCTCGGCGTTGTAGACGCGGCCGGTGATCAGCGGCTGGTCGGGGTCGCCCTCGAGGAAGCCGACGACCACTTCCTGGCCGATGCGCGGGATCGAGATGCCGCCGAAGTTCTTGCCGGCCCACGGCGACGACACGCGCACCCAGCACGAGCTCTTCTCGTTGTTCTGGCCGTAGCGGTCCCAATGGAACTGCACCTTCACGCGGCCGTACTTGTCGGTGAAGATCTCCTCGCCGCCGGGGCCCACCACGACCGCGGTCTGCGGGCCCTGCACGAAGGGCTTGGGCGTGACGCGCTGCGGGCGGAACTGCTGCTTGCTCGGGATCGCCGAGAAGGCGCAGTGGAAGCCGGCACCGGCGCCGCTCGAGTCATGAATGCCGAGCTCGGCCTTCACCGACATCGCGGTGACCAGGTACTCGCTGTTCTGGTCTTCGCGCGGGTGCTTGGTGAGCTTCAGGTTGCAGCCGACCTTCAGGCCCAGCGCGTTCGACGCGCCGCGCAGCTGCGTGTAGCGCGCCTGGACCTCGTCCATGCGGTTCTCGGCCCACTGCGAGCCGTCGGCCTTCTGCACGTAGTCGCCCTGGTAGTCGAAGCTCTCGTAGTCGGCGAGTTCGTGCGAGCGGGTGTTGGCGGTCTCGACTTCCAGCGAGGTCGACGGCCGCTCGAAGTCGTAGCTCGTCATCACCGTCTTGCCGGTGCGCACCGATTCGTCGAACACCCAGTCGGAGACGTACTCCTGGTCGGGCGGCGCGCTCGAGCTGTCTTCGATGTAGCGCATGCTCTCGTAGCCGGGCGCCGCGTCGTGCGCGCTCTGCGAGTCGACGAGGATCAGCTTGTGCGCGCCGTCGGTGTGCTCGAAGTACCAGTAGATGCCCTCGTGCTCCAGCAGCCGTGCGATGAAGTTGTAGTCGCTCTCGCGGTACTGCACGCAGTACGTCCACGGCTGGTACGAGCGGAACAGCTTGGGCTCGAAGCTTGCGACGCCGTGGTCGCCGAACACCTTCTTGACGATGTCGGGCACCGTCATGTCCTGGAAGATGCGGCAATCGGTGGTGCGGGTCAGGAACCACAGCCAGGGCCGCACGGTGGCGCGGTAGCCGAAGTAGCGGCCCTTGTGCCCGCCGAGGCCGAAGCGGGTGACGTAGCCGTTGTAGTGGCGCTTGCTGCCGTTGGCGAGCGTCACGTTGACGGTGACGAGCTTGCCGAGCAGGTCCTGCGGTTTGAGGTCGGGCTTCTCGCTCAGCAGCGACAACTGCATGTCGCCCAGCGAGCTCAGGCCGGTCGCGTACGTCATCGACTCGAAGAACAGGTCTTCAGCCGGAAGCGGTGAACTCAGCGTGATGGGATTGGCCATGGGTGCGCTTGCTGTGCAGACGAAGGGCGCACGGACGGTGCACCATGGTCCTCAGAGTAGGAAAAGCCGCCCGGGGGGTAAAGCGACGAAAGTCATGTACCCCCCGGGGCGGGGCGCTCGTGGGGGTGGTTTGGCCTAGCATCCACGCAGGCCGGAAGGCCGGTCAGGTGAGGAGACAACAAGATGGGCGCAAGAAAACCCGGACCGATTTGTGTGACCAGCTCGGAGCGACCCGACAGCGGCACGGCGTGCCTGCACCGGACGGACCCGCCCGGGCCGACCCGGCACAAGGCCGAGCCGAAGCCGCCGGAGTTGACGTTCGACAAGCTGTGGCAGGGGTACCCGAGCAGCAAGCCTTACGTGGACAAGTCGGGCGATCCGCCGAAGGGCTTCGAGAACCAGTGCGCGATCAAGGTCAGCGTCGCGCTGCATGCGGCGGGCGTCGACATGAAATCGTTTCGCGGTGCAACCGTGACCGTCGACGGCAAGCGGCTGGCGATCCGCGCCGAGGAACTGGCGGCCTGGCTGAAGACGCAGCACTTGATCGGGTTGCCGCTGAAGCCGGAGAACGTGACGGGCAAGGAGTGGCAGGAGAAGATCAAGGGGCGCAGGGGGATCGCGTTCTTTGCGAACTATTGGCCGCGGCCGGGTGAAAAGAGCCCGACCGGCGACCACATCGATCTGTGGAACAAGTCGACTCTCACTCCATCGTTTGCGTCGATATTGCGCTTTCGAGTGGGCATGTCGAGTCTGGTGAATCCTCTCGATCCTTCGGATCCGTACTTTTCAAACCTGGACAATTCCGAGGTCATTTTGTTTTGGGAGATCCGATGAGGCGATTCCTCGCTGCGTTCGTCGGCTTCGCCGCCGGTCTTGCCTTGACCTGGTTTTGCCTGTACACGCTCAGCCATGCCAATCTCTCGCCCAAGACCGGCAGAGGGTGCGACGCGGAACATTGCGGTCCATGGTGGGCGTTGCCGCTGGGTGTCGCCTTGTATCTGATTCCAACTGTCGGATTCGCGATTGCCGGCTACTTGTCAGTGGCCCGGGCGTGGCCTCGTCGCAAGACGTTCGTTGTCTTCGGGCTGCTGGTGATTGCGGCAGTGTTTTTCATGGTTCGCCCGTATCTCTGAACTGCACTGATGAGCCGTTTCGCTGCTGCTCTTGGAGGCGTCGTGTCCGGCCTCTATGCCCTCTGCCCCCATCTCGTATCCGGTTGATTGGCGATACGAAATGAACACGGCTGAACTTGGCAGTTTGTTCAAGCTCGTTCCGGCCACATGTGCCGCATTCGTCGTCGGCTTGTTCTGGACTTGGCTTTGCGGCTACACCTTGAGCCACGCGAATCTGCCGCAGCCGAAGCCGTTCTTTGGTTGCCGCATCGAAGATTGCAGCGCATGGTGGTTGGGCCCGCTCATGCTTGCGTACTACCTGTTTCCTGCTGTGGTGTTCGCCGCTTCCGGCTACCTGGCTGCGGCCCGGATGTGGCGGGCCCGCAAGACAGCCGGCGTGTTCGCGTTGCTGGTGGCTGCCACCGTGTCCTTCTACGTCTATTCCTTCATCGGTTAAGCATGCTCTATGAAGACATTGGGCTCCTAGCTGCGCCGATGAACTGATGAAGCGATTTTTTTTTGCGACATTCCTCGGACTGGTGGCAGGACTTGCCTTGACCTGGGTTTGTCTCTACGCCTTGAGCCACTCCGATTGGGCGAGCCGATCGGCACCCTCTGGTTGCGACGTAGAGCATTGCGGCCCATGGTGGCTCGGACCTCTCATTCTGGTGGCCTGCCTGCTGCCATCGATCGGCTTCTCTGTCGCGGCCTATTTCGCGCGAGCTCGGTCATGGTCGATCCAGCGGACAGCCATCGTGTTTGCTTTTTTGGTCGTCGGCACCGTGCTTTTCTTTGCTCGTCCCTATGTCTGGCCTGGCAGATGACGCAGCAAAGTCGGTGGATGAGCCTGATGAGGCTGTCTCGATGTCCGGCTGAGACGCCGGCGTCAATCGCCCCGCGCTCACCAACCGTTACGCCTCCACGCCCCGATCCGGCAATTCCCCGTTGTCCAACGCCCCCCGGCGCCCGTAACATTCCCGGCGCAATGGAAGAGGGCAGACGGGCGCCACCCAGGACGCCCGCGTCGACCGCATCGGAGGGATCTTCATGGCATTGCCCGGCGCGAAAGCCGCCCCGCAGGATCACCTGCCCGAATTGACCAGCCTGCGCTTCATCGCGGCCTTCGCGGTGCTGGTGCTGCACTACCGCGACCTGCTCGGGCCGCTGCCCGACGGCGTGCTGCGCGCGATCGTCGGCGGCCAGTACGGCGTCACGTTCTTCTTCATCCTGAGCGGCTTCATCCTGACCTATCGGTATCACGAATGGTTCGCCGGTGGCGTCAGCGATGGCAGCTTCTGGCGCTTCCAGCGCTTCCGCTTCGCCCGCATCTACCCGATCTACCTGCTCGGGCTGCTGCTCGACACGCCGTGGCACATCGTCGAGCGCGCGCAGGCGGGGCAACTGGCCGATGTCGGCCAGACCTGGTGGGCCTCGTGGCTGCTGAACCTGGTCGGCCTGCAGGCCTGGGTGCCGGCAGTGCCGTTCGCGATGTTCTGGAACACGCCGGCCTGGAGCGTGGCGGCCGAGTTCTTCTTCTACGCGACCTTCCCGTTCCTGTGCGCCGGCCTGCTGCGCCTGCGGCTGCGCCTGCGCGGCCTCGCGCTGCTGCTGGCTGCCACCGTCGCGCTGGGCATCGGCGCCTACGTGGCCGTGATCTGGTGGATGAACCTGGTGCTGCACGCCGAGGGGCAGACGCAGTACATCGTGCTCGTCTACAACCCCTTGCTGCGCTACAGCGAATTCCTCGGCGGCTGCCTGACCGGCCTCGTGTTCCTGCAGCTGCAGGCCGGCACCTGGCCGCGCGCTGCCTGGCTGACCGGCACCGATGCCCGTGCCCGCCGCGTGCGCGACGCGATCGTGCTGGCGGCCCTCGTGGCCGCGGGCGTGCGCATCGGCCTGCCTGACTACACCGGCCCCGAGATGTGGCGCTGGCTGCTCGACGTGGCGATGAAGTACGGCATCTTCATCGTGCCGTTCAGCGCGCTGATCCTCGCGGTGGCGTCGGGGCGCACCTTCCTCAGCGCGCTGCTGCAGCAACCGTGGATGGTGCTGCTGGGCGAGGCGAGCTATGCGCTGTACATCATCCACTGGTCGGTGACGACCTTCCTGCGCCTGGGCTGGCTCGGCGCGGCCGGCACGCCCGCGGTGCACCTGCTGTTCCTGCTCGGCACGGTGGCCGCTTCGGTGCTGTGCTACCGCTTCATCGAAGTGCCGTGGCGCCGCCGCCTGCGCGGCGCGGGCGGCCCTGGCACATCGGACACCGCCGCCGCATCGGCAGCATCCCTCCAACCCCAACCGAGACCCGCCCTGCCATGAGCTCTTCCACGCTGATGCCCGCGCCGCGCCCGCGCGAGTTCCAGGCCCAGGCCCCGACCCAAGCTGTCCCCCAACCCCAGCACCGCCCCGTCGACAACGGCTGGCTGCAATGGGTGGCCGAGAACAAGCTGCGCAACTGCGCGATGGAATCGATGCTGCAGACGATGACGGCCGCCGGCCTGTCGCGCGCCGAGAGCGAGGCGGCGATCGTGCGCATGGACAGCGACCCGGCCTACCTCGCGGCCAAGCGCTACCAGCAGATGCAGCGCAAGTTCGAATCGGTGCTCGCCAACCAGCAGAAGCTGTGGGAATCGTCGCCGCACTACGGGCGGGTCGAGAAGCGCAGCCACGTCTCGCGCGACGAGTTCATCGAGCGCTACGTGCGCGGCAGCCGCCCGCTGGTGCTGACCGAAGCGGCGCGCGACYGGCCGGCCGTCACGCGCTGGTCGCCGCAGGACCTGAAGACCCGCTTCGGCCACCTCGACGTGGAGATCCAGGCCGAGCGCAACGCCGACTCGAACTACGAGCAGAACAAGCTGGAGCACCGGCGCACGCTGCGGCTCGGCACCTTCGTCGACCAGGTGCTGGCCGGCGGTGCGACCAACGACTACTACCTGACCGCCAACAACGAGGTGCTGCGGCGCCCCGAGTTCGCACCGCTGCTGAAAGACATCGGCACGCTGCCCGAGATCTGCGATCCGGCGCAGCTGGCGGCGCGCTCGTCGTTCTGGTTCGGCCCGGCCGGTACGCGCACGCCGCTGCACCACGACACGCTGATGCTGATGCACACGCAGATCGTCGGCCGCAAGCGCTGGCGCTTCATCTCGCCGCTGGAGACGCCCAAGCTCTACAACCATTTCCGCGTCTACAGCCCGATCGACCTCGACGCACCCGACCTGGTGCGCCACCCCGATTTCGCGAGCGTGAAGGTGCTGGAGGTGATCGTCGAACCCGGCGAGACGATGTTCCTGCCGCTCGGCTGGTGGCACCAGGTGACCTCGCTGGACGTGAGCCTGTCCTTCTCGTACTCGAACCTGGCGATCCCGAATGACTTCACGTATGTGAATGCGGAGATTCACAACTGGTGAAGTGACGCTCTCTGTCTGGAATGCCTCTTGCAATTGGTGCTCGAACAAATCGAACACGAGCACGGGCAGGTAACCGCCCGTATCAGCCGATCGCAAACGGGAGGATTCCATGAAGCAGAAGCAGACGTTCGCAGGCGCAGGGCCGAGCAGCAGATCGCAGGCACTCGCCACGGTGGCCATGTTGTTCAGCGCGGCGATGGCGCTGTCGGCCTGCGGTTCGGGCGGCGGTGACGATTCGAGTCCCGCGGCGAGCCCGCCGCCGACGAGCAATGCGCCCGCTCCCTCTCCCGCACCCGCTCCGKCGCCTGCYCCCGCACCGGCACCTGCTCCGGCTCCCACGGCAGGCCCTGCGCCGGCCCCTGCACCGACTCCCACGGCAGCGCCCGCACCGGCGCCGACCGACTCCGGTGCCACCGACTACGTGCCGCTGTTCACCAGCAGCACCCCGGTGACCGAGCAGATCCAGGTCACCGAAGCCGACGGCACGCTCGTCACCTACGCCGGCTTCCGCCCGACGCCTCGCCATGCGCGCGAAGGTGGCGAGCCGTGGACCGACACCGTCGACAAGGGCCCGGGCAGCTACTTCGCCTTCCCGCCGTTCTACTTCCAGAACCGCACCTTCGGCCTGGTGATCCGCGACGAGGTGCCGGCCGGCCGCCAGAAGATCACCGCCTACCTGAAGCCGAACGTCGGCACGATGATCAACAACAGCTTCAGCGCATTCCGCCGGCTGGACCCGAACGTCATCGAGTACGGCTGGAAGATGGGCGTCGGCTACACGAACCCGAAGGACGGCACGCAGCGCTGCAACCCCGCCACCGCCATCGCCGACCTGTGCGTGGCGCAGAGCATCACCGACTACTGGCGCATGGCCGACGAGGCGCAGTACCAGGGCATCACGCGGGCGAACAACAAGCTGAAGGTCGGCGACAAGATCGAGATGTCGCCCGGCGTGTTCCTCGACTACACGCCCGGCACCGACATCGCGCTGATCGACGGCGGCCACAACCGCGACTACTCGTTCGAGCAGCTCTACGTGGTCGGCAAGGGCATGGTGCCGTGGTACGGCATCGCGCCCAAGCTCGACACCACCCCGCTGCCCGACGACGCGCTGCTGGGCGGCCAGGCCAGCGTCTCGTACAACTATTCGGAAGAGCCGCACCGCGTGTTCCAGCAGACCGCCAACAACATCGGCATCGCCAACATGCAGCGCTTCGTCGAAGGGCGCCGGCTGTTCCACACCTCGTTCCTCGACGGCAAGCACTCCGAGAGCCCGACGGTGAACCCGGTCTTCACCGCGCATGCCAACCAGCTTGGCGAGCGCTTCAACGAAGTGCGCTGCCTGGGCTGCCACACGCTGAACGGCCGCAGCCCGGCAGCAGACGTTGGCACGCCGTTGAACAAGTTCGCGGTGCTGACCGCGGCGGCGAGCACGAGCACGTCCATCACGCCCGATGCCACCTATGGCGTCAATGTGCAGCAGCTGTCGCGCACGACGGGTGCGCCCGACTACGGCGTCTCGATCCAGTCGTTCGTGAAGACGGTGCGCACGCTGGCTGGCGGCGAGACGGTCGAACTGCAGAAGCCGGTCTACGCGTTCAAGGGGCCGGTGCCCGCGCAGCTGTCGGTGCGGCAGGCACCGCAGGTGGTGGGCATGGGGCTGATCGAGGCGCTGGACGAGACCACCATCCTCGCGCTGGCCGACCCGCAGGACGCGAACGGCGACGGCATCCGCGGCATTCCCAACTGGTCGATTGACCCCGAGACCGGCCAGCGCCACCTCGGCCGCTACGGCTGGAAGGCCGGCAAGGCGACGGTGCGGCAACAGGCCGCAGGCGCTTTCCTGCAGGACATGGGCGTCACGACGCCCGCCTTCAAGTCAGTGAGCTGCCAGCGCGGCGCGGCCGATTGCAAGACCAGCACCGCGACACCGTCGCTCAGCGACCTGGAACTCGATCGCATCGCGTCGTACCTGCAGCTGCTGGGCGTGCCCGCGCAGCGCAAGTACGCGAGCGGCTACACCGACGGCACGGTCACGCCGCCGGAGCACGACATCCCCGACACGCTGCGCACGGCGATTGCGCGTGGCAACCAGCTGTTCACGCAGGCCGGCTGCACCGGCTGCCACAAGGCGGAGCTGAAGACGGGCGCGAACCACCCGTTCCAGGAACTGCGCAACCAGACCATCCACCCCTACACCGACGTGCTGCTGCACGACATGGGTGCGGAGCTGGCCGACACGATGACCGAAGGCCAGGCCGGCCCGAGCCTGTGGCGCACCCAGCCGCTGTGGGGGCTGGGTTCGCTGAAGTACGTGCAGAAGGAGACCGGCTTCGCGGATGCGAGCAGCGTGCGCTACCTGCACGACGGGCGGGCTCGAACGCTGGTGGAGGCGATCGGCTGGCACGGCGGGGAGGGCAGCGGCAGCCGKGCGAAGTTCGAGGCACTCAGCAAGGCGGATCGCGACGCGGTGATCTCGTTCCTGGAGTCGCTGTAAAGCGAATGTGTGCACCCGGCGCGGACCTCAGAGTTCGTCCCGGGGCTGCGGAGGCCTGTCGGCAAGTTCGGGCAAATCGTCGTCCAGTTGCTCCCAGGACGCCAGCAGATCCAGCAAGCGGTTCTTTCGGAGGGGCGTCAGGATCAGGCGCTCACATTCCTTGCGTATCAGCACCTCGGATCCTTCCATCTCGAACTCGCGAGGGATCCGAACCGCCTGATGGGGCCCGTTGCGGAACAACGAGGTACGCCGTTCGCTCACTGGAACTGGACCATTGGTATGGCAGGCTCCGTAGGAGGTTTGTTGTTCTATTCCGAGGGGGCGCTCTTGGGGGGGGCGTTTTCGATCATCTTTTGAAGCGTCAATCGATGCCGAGGCCACACCTTCGAAAGGTAGTGCCGTGCGTCCTGATCCCCGAGCCCCACGGCGCGCTGATACCAGGATTCAGCATCGTCCAGAAGCTTTGCATCTCGCGCATCGAGAGCTTTTCTCTCGCAGAAGCTGCCCATGATTCTCTGGGCTCGCGCATCTCCGGCCTCGGCGGCCGGTCTGATCACTGCAAGGATGTCATCGTCGTTGCTCGTCGCACCCGGAAGTCCGGAGAGCGTCCGGAGCGATTGCAGAACGACCTGCCCGACAACGTTCTGGGTCGTTTGCTCATCCGCATATGATTCGAGATTGATTGTCGATACAAGAACTTCCTCGTCATTTTCCGGAGAGGACCGTCCATAGATGGAGACGACCTTGCCGGTAGTGTCCATTGACAGGCGCAGTGTGGATCTTGGTGAGGGGAACATGTTTTTACTCACATTCACAGAGTTCGATGCATGCGGCGCGGCTCTTGTCTGCTTGGCCGATACAGGTGATCAAGCCTTCAATGTCAACGGTTGAGCGTCCGCCCGAATACGTGATCCAGCATGCGTCGTACATGGCTTTATATATGACCTGACAGGACTGTACGCAGGCCGCCCGTTTTCCATCGGGGGCGCCGCCACCACCGTTGTCGCCTGGCCCCGGCTTCAAAGGCGTGATGTTCGGTTTCCTCAGGTCGGCAATCGGCTTTCCAGGCAGCGGTGCGGGCGTATGCGGATAGCCGGATGGCGGAGCAACCGGCTGAGGGAAGTCGGGATTCCAAGTAGGAGGCGTAGAAGGTGGACACACGATTCCGAAAATGCTGACCACACACCTCGCAAGTCCGTTTGGATCGACATAGCTCAACGGGTTGTTCAACGTGTAGGTATATGTGTTTACTCCTCCACCAAGTCCAATCGGATCGCTTTGCCGGTAGACGCCTCCATCGGGTGCGTAGTAGCGGTGATGGTTGTAGAGCAGCCCGCTCTCCGCATCCGCATACTGCCCGGGGAACCGCAGGTTCTGCGTGAAGACTCCGAGTCCGCTCAGGTTGACCTCGGGCGCGGTCGTGCCGAACGGCTCGGCAAGCCATTGCCAGCGAGTCGCGTTGTTCATGTCGACCACAAGCCGCGGCGCATTGAGGTGATCAGCGTGGATGTAGAACACCAGCGGTCCGCCGCTGGGATTCGCCGGATCCGGCATGAACATCGCCACCGGGATGTCGTCGAGCCACACGTATTCGCGCAGCGCTTGTCCCGCTTGGTCGTATTCCCCGAGCAGTTCGCCGTTGAGCCCATACACGAAGATCACCGTGCTGCTAGCGCCCGCGCTGGTGACCTTGCGGATGCGCCGCTTGTTGGCGTCGTAGGTGTAGGTGCCGGTGACGCCCGCCTTCGTGATGCTCGCGAGTGAGCCGCTCAGGCCATAGGTCGCCGTGTAGTTCGGGCTGTCGCTGACCGTGTTCCCGGCGTTGTCATAGCCGAAGCTTCTCGCCGGGTTCGTGATGCTCGTGAGCCGGTTGCTCGTCGCTTCGGTGGTGTAGACGCTCGGGCTGCCGTTCAGGCTCACGCCGGTGCGGTTGCCATTCGGGTCATACATGATCGCCCAGTTGCTCGCGACCGTCGTCACCTGCGTGATCCGGTCGTTCTCGTCGTAGCCGAAGCTCTGGTCCAGCGCCGGCTGCGGGATGCCGTCGTTGGCGCTCAGGTGCGTGAAGCTGACGATGCGATCGGCCGCGTCGTAGGTCACGTCGCGGAAGACGTTGCCCAGCCGGTAGCGCGTGACGCGKCCGCTGAGRTCGTAGAAGCGCTCGTGCGGCGTCGTCCCGCTGGCCATGTTCCAGTTCCAGCTCGTCACCGGACCGAACGGTTCCCACTTGATGTCGCTGAGCAG
>NZ_JBFUGN010000039.1:0-16858 GCF_056402895.1 Rhizobacter sp. P3_B12
GCGCTGTACCTGTCGCTGCTGCTGGTCGGCAGCGCCCGCCTGGCCGGCCGCGCGCCGAGCCGCGCCGAGGCCTTCGCGCTCGGCGCGGTGCTGCTGCTGGTGGCGGCGCTGCTGGTGCCGCTGAACGTGCAGGCGGCGCAGGCGGTGAGTGCGAGCCTGCACGTCGCCGCCGGCCTGGTGGCCACCGTCTGGCTGTGGCGGCATGGCGGTTCAGAGCGCCTGGCCGGGCTGCTGCTGATGCTGCTGGGCATCAACCAGTTCACCTTCGTGTTCTTCGGCCCGGCCGGCATCACGCTGCAGGCCACGGTGGCGGCGATGCTGCGGCTGACGCTCGGCCTCGCGCTGCTGCACGCCGCGGTGCGCCGCTCGAATGAAGAATCGCGCCGGCTGCGCGACCGCTTCCTGCAGCTCACCGAGCATTCGCACCAGGGCGTCGCGGTGGTGCGCGGCGAAGACCTGCTGTACGCCAACCCGGCGCTGCTGAAGATCTACGGCCTGAATGCGCTGACCGAGGTGCTGACGCTGTGGCGCGAGGCGACGATGCCGCCCGAGGAGCGCGAGCAGGCGCGCGACCGCCACCGCAAGATCATCGCCGGCGAACTGCGCCAAGCCAGCTGGCAGGGCATGCGCTACCGCTTCGACGGCACGCCGATCCAGCTGCGCTTCAGCGCCTGGCGCATCGACTGGGACGGCCGCCCGGCCGAGCAGGTGGTGGTGACCGACGAGACCGCGCAGCACGACGCGGCGCAGGCCATGCTGTACCAGGCGACGCACGACGAGCTGACTGGCCTGCCGAACCGCGTCGCGCTGCTGCAGCGGCTGCGCGACCTGTGCGGCGCGGAGCTGCCGACGCCGTTCGCGCTGGTGCTGATGGACGTCGACCGCTTCAAGCTCTTCAACGAGGCGCACGGCCCGTCGATCGGCGATGCGGTGCTGCGCTCGCTGGCGACCGCGTTGCACAAGGCCCTGGCGGGGCGCGCCGAGGTGATGCGCCTGGGCGAGGACGAGTTCGCGCTGCTCGCGCCGGGCAGCGAGAGCGACCGCACCGCGCAGAACGTCGCGCAGGCGGTGCGGCAGCTGCTGATGCAACCACTCGCGCTGCCGCAGCACGAGTTCTTCCTCGACGTGTCGATGGGCATGGCGACCTACCCGGCCACCGCGCGCGAGCCCGAGGCGCTGCTGCGCGCGGCCAATGCGGCGATGCACGAGGCCAAGCGCACGCCGGGCACCTCGGTGCAGTTCGCCGAAGAGCGCTTCGAGCGCGGCTCGGGCGCATCGCTCGATGCCGAGCAGGCGCTGCGGGCGGGCATGAAGAACGACGAGTTCTGCCTGGTCTACCAGCCGAAGGTGGATGCGCAGAACAAGACGCTGGTCGGCTTCGAGGCGCTGGTGCGCTGGGACCGGCCGGGGCTCGGGCGCATCAGCCCGATGGAGTTCATCCCGGCGGCCGAGCGCACCGGGCTGATCGGGCCGCTCGGCAACCTGATCCTGACGCAGGCCTGCCAGCAGATCTCGGAGTGGCGCGGCGCCTTCGGCAAGACGGTGCCGGTGGCGGTGAACGTGTCGCCGCTGCAGCTGCTCGACCCGGGCTTCCCGGAGCTGGTGCTGCGCACGCTGCGGCACTTCGACGTGCCGCCGGCGCTGCTGACGCTCGAGATCACCGAGAGCGCGGCAGTGACCTACATGGAGCAGGCGCGCGAGCAGATCCGGCAGATGCGGGCGCACGGCGTCGAAGTGGCGCTGGACGACTTCGGCACCGGCTTCTCGTCGCTGAACATGCTGCGCAGCCTGCCGCTGCGCACCGTGAAGATCGACCGCAGCCTGATCGACCCGATGCCGGCGCCGGACGCGACCGCGGTGGTCAAGGCGATCTGCGACCTGGCGTCGGCACTGCGCCTGGACGTGGTGGCCGAAGGCGTCGAGACGCGCGAGCACGCGCGCGCCGCGACGGCCGCCGGTTGCGACGTGCTGCAGGGCTACCTGTACGCGCGGCCGCTGTCGCCGGAAGAGGCTGCGCGCTGGCTCGCGGAGATGCGCAGCCCGGATGCCAATCCGGGGACCCCGCTTACGCCACCCTGAGACCCCGGGTCAGAGCTTGTACTCGAGCGACACCGCCACCGTGCGCGGCGAGCCGTAGATCGCGCCGTAGGCCAGCCCGGTGACGTACTTCTTGTCGAACACGTTGTTGAGGCTCAGCCGCACGGTGGCGGCGGGGGTCAGCTCATACGCGGCGAAGGCGTTGGCCACCAGGAAGGCCCCCTGCTTCGCGCTGCCGTTCTTGCTCACGTCCGATTGCCAGCGGCCGCCGGCGCCCACGCGCAGGGCCGGCAGCGCCGACACGCGGTTGTCGATGCGGAAGTTGACGGTGTTGCGCGGCACCCATTCGTAGATGTCGTTGCCGTCCGGGCCGGTCAGGATCAGGCGGGTGTAGCCGAAGGTCAGCCGGGTGTTGCGGGCGACGCGGCCGGTGGCTTCGAACTCGAAGCCCTTCGACTTCACGTCCTTGCCCTCGTACCAGGACTGGTTGTAGCGCGGGTCGTCGGTGGGCACGTCGGTGATGGCTCCGGCGTAGGTCGCCAGGCCGTTCTGCTTCGCGGTGAACACGGCGAAGGTCGTCAACAGCGCCTTGTCGAGCCACTCGGCCTTCACGCCGAGCTCGGTGTTGACGCCCTTCATCGGGTCCAGGTACTTGCCGTCGTGGTCGGTCTGGTCCTGGTTCTGGAAGATGTCCGAGTACGACACGTAGCCGAGCACGTCGGGCGTGAAGTCGTAGGTGAGGCCGACGTAGGGGCTGGTCTCCTTCGTGACGGGGTAGTCGGTGTTGGTCGCAGTGCTGCCGTAGATCGAGGCCCCCTCGCGCGCGAGGCGCACCGCGTTCACGCCGATGACGCCCTTCAGCGAATCGGTCAGCGCGATGTGCGAGGCCGCGTACAGGCGGGTCAGCGTCTGCTCGCCGCGCGTGCTGGGCAGGCGCGGGCCCCAGTCCGGTTCGGCATACACGTCGCCGCCATACGGGAAGGCCGGCAGCGGGTCGGCCGCGTGGGTCAGCGCCTGGTAGCTGTCGACGGCGGTCTTCTCCCGCGACTGGCTCAGGCCGACCAGCAGGCTGTGCTGGCGCCCGAACGCGGAGAACTCGCCGTTGAGGTTGACGTCCAGCACCTGGTTGTCCGAGCTGCCTTCGCTGCGGTAGGGCCAGCCCACCAGGCCGGTGTTGTCCGGGTTCAGCACGCCGCTCAGCGAGTACGCATACAGCAGGCGCGTCGATTCGTTGCCGTGGCGGTAGTTGTAGGTCGCCTTGGCTTCCCAGTCCGGGGTCAGGTGGTGGGCGTACTCGACGAAGGCGTTGTACGACTTGTTGTTCCAGTAGGTCCACTTCTGCGAGGTGGACGAGCCGACGTCGACATCGGCCTGGGTGCCGTCGGAGCGCAACAGCGTCAGCGAGCCCCACATCGGTGAGTCCTGCTTCGCGTCGACCGCGGTGACGCCCAGCGTCAGGATGCCGTCGGTGCCGATCTGGCCGTCGACCACGCCGTAAAGGGAGGTGCGCTCGTTGTGGAGGTCGCGGATCCAGGAGTTCTTGTCCTCGTGGGCCACCACGAAGCGGCCGGCCCAGGAGCCGTCTTCGGCCAGCACCTTGTTGTAGTCGAGCGCCACGCGCTTGAGGCCGTAGGAGCCGAGCGTCACGTTGGCCTCGCCGCCGTCCTCGTTCTTCGGGCGCTTGCGCACGTAGTTGATCGTGCCCGACGCGTTGCCCACGCCGGTGAGCAGCCCGTTGGCGCCGCGGATCAACTCGATGCGCTCGAACAGGAAGGTGTCCTCGCGGCCGACCACGGTGCCCCAGGAGTTGGTCATGCCCAGGCCGTCGACCTGCGTCAGCTGGATCTCGAAGCCGCGCGCATTGAAGGTCGCCCGGTTGGTCTCGTACTGCTCGACGTTGATGCCGGTGGCCAGGCCCAGCGCTTCATTGCTGCCGGTCAGGCCGAAATCGGCCATCTCGCCCTGATCGATGGTGCTGATGGTCTGCGGCGTTTCCTTCACGTCCATCGGCAGGCCGGTGGCGCCCTTGGAGACGCGGTGCACGCGCTTGCCGGTCACCGAGACCTTGTCGAGCGCGGCTTCGGGCGGCTTGGTTTCTTCGGGCCTGGCGTCTTGCGCACGGGCATCGCCCAGCGCCACGCAGGCGGCGATGGCGCAGGCCGTCATCAGGAAGGGGTGGTTCACGGGTACTTCTCCAAATGCGATGTCGAGGTCGAGATGCGCTGGACGCCGCGTCTTGTCGGGCAGGGCTGCGCCACGCGGGCCGATGCCGGACGCGTGCTGTCGTGGTGGCGGTGGGTTGGGTTTGCCCGCACCCATCCCGCAATGGGGATGGCGGTTTGCCGGCGCTCCTGGCGGGCAAGTCTACAGGCTAATGAGAATTGTTCTCAACAAAGCGCCTTGAAACGCAGTCGATTGTCTTGTCGGCGCGACGCCGGCTCAATGCCGATCAATCTGCTGGCGGCCGCACCAGCAGCACCGGCACCGGCGAGCTGCGCAGGATCTGCTCGGCGTCGCTGCCCAGCACCCAGCGGCCGATGCCGCGGCGGCCGTGCGTGCCGACCACGACCAGGTCGGCCGGCCAGCGGCCGATCTCGTCGACCACCACGTCGGCCAGCCGGCGCTGCATCGTCTCGAACAGCGCGACCTCGGCCGCGACGCCGGCCGCCGCTGCGCGCGCCTGGCCCTGGGCCAGCACCTCGTTGCCGGCGCTCTTCAGCACGCCGGCCACATCGCCCGCGTAGCCGCCGAAGCCGGTCGCGAAGCTCAACTCGTCGACCATGTGGATCAGGCGCAGCGTCGCGCCGGTCAGCTTCGCGAGGCGGATCGCTTCGTCGAGGCCGCGGTTGGAGGTGTCGCTGCCGTCGATGGGGACGAGGATGTGTTGGTACATGCGCCACATCTTGCACCAGCGCCGATACCTGAGCCGCGCACGCAAGTTCATGCGGCCTGCTGACCCTCACGATCCCGCGCCAGCTCGGCGGCCTCGGCGCCGACTGGYCCACCTCCTACGGCGTGCTGCGCCAGCTCGCGCAGGTCGACAGCGCCCTCGCCCGCTCACGTGTGATCATCGCGAGGCGAACGACGGGCCGGCAGCGACCGTCGCGGCGGTGATCTCTTTCAGCCGGGTCGCCCCGGTTTGACGCATGATGGTCTCGAACTCGCGCTGCAGGATGCCGAGCACGGCCGCGACGCCCGGTTCGCCGAAGGCCGCGAGCCCCCAGCAGTAGGGGCGCCCGATGCCGACCGCCGTCGCGCCCAGTGCCAATGCCTTGTAGGCGTCGGTGCCGCGGCGGACTCCGCCGTCGACCAGCACCGGGATCTTGCCGGCGACCGCCTTGACGACTTCGGGCAGCGCGCCGATCGTCGACTGGAAGCTCTCTTCCGCGCGGCCGCCATGGTTGGACACGATGATGCCGTCGACGCCGGCCCGCACCGCGCGAGCAGCGTCCTCACCGGTCATGATGCCCTTCAGGACGACCTTCGCCTTGGTCGCGGCACGCAGCTTGGCGACGAAGTCCCAGGTCATGCCTGTCCCGTACAGGTTGGTCACGTGCGACACGTCGATGTCGTTGAACGCGGGCTTGCGCGAGACCTCGTTCTTGAAGCCGCCGGCATGGCAGGCGACGCACTGCCGGTCGTCCTGCCTGCGCGCACGGAACAGCGTCTCGGTGTTGCGCCCGCCCTGCCGGTCCACCGTCAGCACGATGGCGGTCGCCCCGGCCTCTTCGGCACGCTTGACGAGCGCCCGGGTCACGTCCCAGTCGTCGGTGGGGTAGAGCTGGAACCAGATCGGGGCGCCGTGCGCCTTGGCCACGTCGGCGGCCGACGAATTGCTGGAGGTCGACAGAACCATCAGCTGCTTCCTCGCGCCCGCCGCGCGTGCGACCGGGATCTCGGCTTCGGGGTGGAATGCACCCTGGCTGCTCACCGGCGACAGAAAGATCGGGCTGGCGTACTCGGCGCCGAACAGGCGGATCCGCGTGTCGATCTTGCGCGCGTCGACCAGCCGCCGCACCTTGATGCGGAGCTTGTCGTAGTCGTCATGATTCGCGCGCAGCGTGGCGTCGTCATCGACGCCGGTGGCCATGTAGCCCCAGTGCGCAGGAGCGCCCTGGGCCTGCAGCGCCTTTCGAGCCGCCGGCTCGAAGTCCATCACGTTGAGCGCGTCTTCGGGTGCTTCGATGATGTCGCCGACCTTGCGTGTCTGGCCGCGCAGCACGTCATAGCTCTGCGCCGACGCCGCATCGGTCAGCGTCGCCGCCAGGGCGGCGATCACGCCCGGGGCTGCGGAGCCGGCCAGCAAGGGACTGCCCGCCAGGAACTGCAGCAAGCGGCGGCGAGCCCGCGCGCGATCGGCGAGAGCAAGGTTGGTGCGTGAGACGTTCAAGGGTGCTTCCTCATTCATGCATGCGGCATCGGATGGTCGGGGACCACGTGAACATGAGTATCCGAAATTTCTGAAGCCTCTGTTCGAAGAGCTTGAACCGAGCTCTTCCGCCCGCTTCATCGCAAACTGCAGATCGAGCCGCGTTTTCCTTCGTTCGCCGCGCGATGTCCRCCCTCGACACTGCGGCCCACGATGTCCCAGGTTTTCCCGTTGTCCCGCCATGCCGACGTGCATGAGCGAATCGCTGCCGCCACCGCCACGCTCGTCCAGCAGCTCGCCGCCACCGCGGTCGAACGCGACCAGGCCGGCGGCCATGCCGCCACCGAGCGCGAACACATCCGCGCGAGCGGCCTGCTGACCCTCACGATCCCGCGCGAGCTCGGCGGCCTCGGCGCCGACTGGCCCACCTTCTACGCCGTGCTGCGCCAGCTCGCGCAGGTCGACAGCGCCCTCGCCCACCTGTTCGGCTTCCACCACCTGCAGCTCGCCGGCGTGCTGCTGTACGGCAGCGCCGACCAGCAGCGCACGCTGTTGCGCCGGACCGTCGACGAACACCTCTTCTGGGGCAATGCGCTGAACCCACTCGACAAGCGCACGCTCGCCCGCGAGGTCGACGGCGGCTTCGTGATCGACGGCCTCAAGAGCTTCGCGTCGGGCTCGGTCGGTTCCGACCAGCTGACGATCTCTGCCTGGCACGAGCCGACGCAGACGGCGCTGATCGCCGCCGTGCCGACGCGGCGCGAAGGCGTCAGCGTGCAGGCCGACTGGGATGCCTTCGGCCAGCGCCAGACCGACAGCGGCAACGTCGCGTTCCACCAGGTGCGGATCTCGCACGACGAGGTGCTGCAGGCGCCCGGCGTCGTGCCCACCGCGCGCGCCACGCTGCGCTCGCAGGTGGCGCAGCTGATCATGGCGAACCTGTACCTCGGCATCGGCCTCGGCGCGTTCGACGAGGCCCGCCGCTACACCCGCGAATCGAGCAAGCCCTGGTTCGCTGCCGGTGTCGCGCAGGCCATCGACGACCCGTTCATCCAGCACCGCTACGGCGAGCTGTGGCTGCTGCTGCGCCCCGCGATCGCGCTGGCCGATGAAGCAAGCAAGCGGCTCGACCAGGCGCTGCGCCAGGGCCCGGCGCTGACCCCCGCCGAGCGCGGCGAGGTCGCGATCGCGGTCGCCGAGGCGAAGGCCCTGTCGCACCGCGCCGGCCTCGAGGTCAGCTCGCAGCTGTTCGAGCTGACCGGCGCGCGCTCCACCTCGCAGCGCTTCGGGCTCGACCGCTTCTGGCGCAACGCCCGCGTGCACACGCTGCACGACCCGATCGACTACAAGCTGCGCGACATCGGCCGCTACGTGCTGAACGGGCAGATCCCCGAGCCGACCGCCTACTCGTGATTCCCTCATGAGCAACATCCAGAACCTCGACCCCGGCCTGCCGCCGCCGCTGATCCGCCTAGACGGCTTGAGCAAGAGCTTCGCGCTGCCCAACGGCACCCGCTTCGATGCGGTGAAGAACGTCTCGCTGCAGGTCCGCCAGGGCGACATCTTCGGGCTGGTCGGCAAGAGCGGTGCAGGCAAGTCGACGCTGCTGCGGCTGATCAACCTGCTGGAGCGGCCCGACCACGGCAGCGTCACGGTCGACGGCCGCGAGCTGACGGCGCTCGGCAAGCGCGAGTTGCGCGAGGCGCGCCAGGGCATCGGCATGATCTTCCAGCAGTTCAACCTGCTGCAGAACGCGAGCGTGTTCGACAACGTCGCGTTCCCGCTGCGCATCCACGGCCGCTGGCGCGCCGCCGAGATCGAGCAGCGCGTGCACGATTGCCTGGCGCTGGTGGGCCTGGACGAGAAGGTCGACGTGCACCCGGCGCAGCTGTCGGGCGGCCAGAAGCAGCGCGTCGCGATCGCCCGCGCGCTGGCCTCGCGACCCTCGGTGCTGCTGTGCGACGAGCCGACTTCGGCCCTCGACGCCGAGACCACGCAATCGCTGCTGGCCACGCTGCGCGACATCAACGCCCGCCTCGGCGTGACCATCGTGATCGTCACGCACGAGCTGGCGGTGGTGCACACGCTGTGCCGCCACGTCGCGGTGATCGAGGACGGCGCGGTGGCCGAGCAGTTCGCGCTCGCCGAGACCGGCGCCGCGCGCAAGACCGCGCTCGGCCGTGCGCTCGCACGCCTGGTCGCCGCGCCGCCGCAAGAGGAGGCCGCGTATGCCTGAGAACATCGTCGCCATCCTTCCCGAGCTGGGCACCGCGCTCGGCCAGACGCTGCTGATGCTCGCCATCGGCCTGTCGGCCGCGGTGCTGCTCGGCGGGCCGCTCGGCATCTGGCTGTTCCTGCTCGGCCCCGGCCAGTCGCTCGCGAATCGCCCGCTGTTCGCCGTCGTCAGCTGGGCGGTGAACACCGTGCGCTCGTTCCCGTTCATCATCCTGCTGGTCGCGCTGGTGCCCTTCACCCGCGTGATCGCCGGCAGCTCGATCGGGCCGGTGGCCGCCGCGGTGCCGCTGTCGTTCGCGGCGATCCCGTACTTCGCGCGCCTGGTCGAGCAGAACCTGCGCGACGTGCCGCGCGGCGTGATCGAGGCGGCGCACGCGATGGGCGCCTCCGAGCTGCAGGTCATCTGGCGCGTGCTGATCGTCGAGGCGCGCTCGGGCCTGGTGCTCGCGCTGACCGTGCTCGCGATCAGCTTCCTGTCGTACTCGGCGGTGGCCGGCGTGGTCGGCGGCGGCGGCATCGGCGACCTCGCGATCCGCTACGGCTACTACCGCTTCCAGACCGACGTGATGGTGCTCACCGTCGCGATCCTGATCGTGCTGGTGCAGGCGATCCAGCTGGTGGGCAACACCCTCGCGCGGCGGCTGGACAAGCGCTGAGTTTCATTTCCCAAGGAGTACCCCTCATGTCCCTCGCCTTCCTCGCGCGACGCACGCTGCTCGCCGTCGCCCTCTCCGCCGTCGCGCTGGCCGCGGCCGCCCAGCAGAAGAAGGAGCTCGTGTTCGGCGCCACCGCCGGCCCGTACGCCGACCAGATCAAGCTCGGCATCAAGCCGCTGCTCGAGAAGAAGGGCTACACCGTGAAGGTCGTCGAGTTCAACGACTACATCCAGCCGAACCACGCGCTGGCCCAGGGCGCGCTCGACGCGAACGCGTTCCAGCACATCGTCTACCTGACGAAGTTCGCGACCGAGAACAAGCTCGCGATCAGCGAGCTGCTGAAGGTGCCGACCGCGCCCATTGCCATCTACAGCCGCAAGCACAAGACGCTGGACGTGAAGGAAGGCGCCGTCGTCGCGCTGCCGAACGACCCGACCAACGCGGCGCGCGCGCTGGTGGTGCTGCAGGAGATCGGCTGGGTCAGGCTGCGCGAGGGCACCGACCCGATCCGCGCCTCGGAGAAGGACGTGGCCGTCAACCTCAAGAAGATCAAGCTGGTGCCGATCGAGGCCGCGCAGCTGCCGCGCTCGCTGGACGACACCGACTACTCGTTCGTCAACGGCAACTTCGCGCTCGCGTCGGGCCTGAAGCTGACCGAGGCGCTCGCGCTCGAGAAGACCGGCCCGACCTACCAGAACGTCGTCGCGGTGCGCACCGCGGACAAGGACACCCCGTGGGTGCGCGACATCGCCGAGGCCTACCGCTCGAAGGAATTCCTGGCCATCACCGAGACGAAGTTCGCGGGTTTCGTGAAGACGGACTACCAGCAGGCGCTCGCAAGCAAGTGATCCGTTTCAACGCCTTCCAGATGAACACGGTCGGGCACCAGTCGCCCGGGCTGTGGACGCATCCGCGCGACCGCTCGCACCGCTACACCGACCCGGACCATTGGGTCGAGCTCGCGCAGCTGCTCGAGCGCGGCCGCTTCGACGGCGTGTTCCTGGCCGACGTGCTGGGCGTCTACGACGTGTACCAGGGCGCCGCCGATGCGGCGCTGCGCCACGGCGTGCAGGTGCCGCTGAACGACCCGCTCGCGCTGGTGCCGCTGATGGCGCAGGCGACGCAGCACCTCGGCTTCGGCGTGACCTGCGCCCTGACCTGCGAGCACCCCTACCCGTTCGCGCGCCGCATCAGCACGCTCGACCACCTGACGCGTGGGCGCATCGGCTGGAACATCGTCACCGGCTACCTCGACAGCGCCGCGCGCAACCTGGGCCTGCCGCAGCAGCCGGCGCACGACGACCGCTACGACGTGGCCGACGAGTACCTGGAGGTCGTCTACAAGCTGTGGGAACACAGCTGGCAGGACGATGCCGTCGTGCGCGACAAGGCGCGCGGCGTCTTCACCGACCCGGCGCGCGTGCACCCGATCCGCCACCGCGGCGAGCACTACCAGGTGCCGGGCATCCACCTGTGCGAGCCGTCGCCGCAGCGCACGCCGGTGCTGTACCAGGCCGGCAGCTCGCCGCGCGGCAAGGCCTTCGCGGCGCGCCATGCCGAGTGCGTGTTCGTCAGCGGGCCGAGCGTCACGGTGGTGCGCAAGTACGTCGACGGCATCCGCGCCGCGCTGGTGGCGCAGGGCCGCCCGGCCAACGACGTGCTGATCTATGCGCAGGCGCTGATCGTCACCGGCGAGAACGAGGCCGCCGCGAAGGCGAAGCACGCCGGGTACCGCGAGCACATCGACCTCGAGGCCTCGCTCGCGCTGCTGTCGGGCTGGACCGGCGTCGACTTCAACCGCTTCGCGCCCGGCGCGACGGTCGAGTACATCGACACCGAGGCCGGCCGCAGCGCGCTCGCGTCGTTCAACCAGGCCGACCCGACGCGCGTCTGGACGGTGCAGGAGGCGGCGCAGTTCATCGGCCTCGGCGGCCGCGGGCCGGTGATCGTCGGCGATGCGGTGCAGGTGGCCGACGAGCTGGAGCGCTGGGTCGAGGCGACCGGCGTCGACGGCTTCAACCTCGCGTACGCGGTGGCGCATGAATCGATGCGCGATGTCGTCGAGCACGTGGTGCCGGAGCTGCAGAAGCGCGGCCGCTACCGCCGCGAGTACGCCGGCGGCACGCTGCGCGAGCAGCTGTTCGGCCGCGGCCCGCGGCTCGGTGCCGACCACATCGCGAAGCGGCTGCGGCTGGATGCCGTGCATGCCGCCGCCTGACCCCCCTCTTCCGAACGTCTTCCCTGAAAGTTGCCGATGAAACGCCGTACCGTCCTGCAAGCCGCCGCTGCTGCCCTGGCCGTTCCCGCGCTGGCGCGTGCCGCCGACGCGAAGGAACTGCGCCTCGACTACGCCTACTACTCGCCGTCCAGCCTGGTGCTGCGCCGCTTCGGCTGGCTCGAAGAGGAGTTCAAGCGCGATGGCGTCAACGTCAAGTGGGTGCTGAGCGCCGGCAGCAACCGCGCGCTCGAGTACCTGAACAGCAACAGCATCGACATCGGCTCGAGCGCCGGCCTCGCCGCGCTGCTCGCGAAGGCGAACGGCAACCCGATCCGCACGCCCTACATCTTCTCGCGCCCGGAATGGACCGCGCTGGTCGTGCCGAAGGGCTCGCCGATCAAATCGCTGGCCGACCTGAAAGGCCGGAAGGTCGCGGCGACCAAGGGCACCGACCCGTACCTGTTCCTGCTGCGCGCGCTGCACAGCGTGGGGCTGAAGCGCAGCGACATCGAGCACGTCGCGCTGCAGCATGCCGATGGCCGCAGCGCGCTCGAGCAGGGCCGCGTCGACGCCTGGGCCGGGCTGGATCCGCTGATGGCGGCCAGTGAACTGGATGCAGGATCGACGCTGCTGTACCGCAACGTCGCGTTCAACACCTACGGCTTCCTGAACGTGCGCGAGGACGTGCTCGCGCAACGCCCGAACGACGTGAAGCGCGTGATCGCGGCCTACGAACGCGCTCGCTTGTGGATCCTCGCGAACCAGAGCGAGGCCGCGAAGATCCTGTCCGAAGAGGCCAAGGTCAGCCTGCAGGTCGCGCTGCTGCAGATCAAGCTGCGCACCGACCTGAGCAACCCGCAGCCGTCGGCCGAGCATGTGAAGGCGCTGCAGGCCGCGGCGCCGATCCTGCTCGACGAGCAGCTGGTCAAGCCGGGCATCGACCTCACGCGCACGATCACTGAGCTGGTCGACACCCGCTTCGCGACCGGCGTGATCCAGCGTGCCGCCTGAACTGACGCTGACGGCTGCGCCCGCCCCGTCGGCGGTGCGACGCCCGCTCAGCAAGCGCCGCTGGCGCCTGCCGGTCGGCCTCGTGCTGCCGGCCGTGGTGCTGGGCGCGATCGAGCTGGCGGCCTGGCTCGGCTGGTCCGGCAGCCGCGCGCTGCCGCCGCCCAGCGAGGTGCTGCGCACGCTGATCGGCCTGGGCGGCCCCGCGCTCGGGCTGCACGTGCTCGCCAGCACCGGCCGCGTCGCCGCAGGCTTTGCGCTCGGCAGCTGGCTCGCGCTCGTGGCCGGCTCGGCGGTCGGGCTGTCGCAGCGCGTCTCGGCCTGGCTCGATCCTTCCGTGCAGGGCCTGCGCGCGATCCCGTCGCTCGCGTGGGTGCCGCTGCTGCTGCTGTGGCTGGGCATAGCCGAGACGCCGAAGATCGTGCTGATCGCGATCGGCGCGTTCTTCCCGGTCTACCTGGGCGTGGCCTCGGGCTTCCGCGGCGTCGACCGCAAGCTGGTCGAGGTCGGTCGGCTGTTCGGCTTCTCGCGCTGGGCGCTGGTGCGGCGCGTGCTGCTGCCGGCCGCGTTGCCGTCGGTGCTGACCGGGCTGCGCAACGGCCTCGGCCTCGCGTGGATGTTCATGGTGGCCGCCGAGCTGATCGCCGCGAGCAGTGGCCTCGGCTACCTGCTGACCGACGGCCGCGAGACCGGCCGCGCCGACATCGTGCTCGCCGCGATCGCACTGCTGGCGCTGCTCGGCAAGCTGAGCGATGGCGCGATGCGCGCGCTGGAGCGCCGGCTGCTGGTGTGGCGCGATGCGTTCGAGCCGGGCGCCTAAATTCTTTTCCTCCTGACTGAATGACCATGAGCTTCCATCGCCGTACCCTGTTGTTGTCCTTCCTCCTCGTGGCCGGGGCCGGCCCCGCCGCCGCGCAGGAGACGATCAAGATCGCCGTCACCGCCGGCCCGCATGCGCAGATCGCCGAGGTGGCGAAGAAGGTCGCCGAGCGCGACGGCCTGAAGCTGCAGATCGTCGAGTTCAACGACTACATCCAGCCCAATGCCGCGCTCGATGCCGGCGACGTGCAGGCCAACAGCTACCAGCACCTGCCGTTCCTGCAGTCGCAGATCCAGGCGCGCGGCTACAGGATCAGTGCGGTCGGCTACACGGTGACCTTCCCGATGGGCTTCTACTCGAAGCGCTACAAGTCGCTGGCCGACCTGCCGGCCGGCGCGAAGGTCGGCATCCAGAACGATCCGTCGAACAGCGGGCGCGCGCTCGCGCTGCTGCAGAAGTACGGCGTGATCAAGCTGAAGCCGAGCGCCGGCATCAGCGCGACGGTGCAGGACGTGGTCGAGAACCCGAAGAAGATCCAGATCGTGCAGGTCGAGGCGGCGCAGCTGCCGCGCTCGCTCGACGACCTGGACGCGAGCGCCATCAACACCAACTACGCGGTGCAGGCGAAGCTGGTGCCCACGCGCGACGCGATCGCGATCGAGGACCCGAAGAACCCGTACGCCAACCTGCTGGCGGTGCGCACCGAGGACAAGGACAAGCCCTGGGTCGCGAAGCTGGTGAAGGCCTTCCAGTCGCCGGAGGTGAAGCAGCTGGTCGAGTCGACTTTCAGCGGGTCGATGGTGCCGGCCTTCTGAGGGTGGGGTCGGGGGGGCTGACTTCGGGCCCGCACAGTGATACTGTGCGGGCGCGTCCGTTGGAGGCCCGCCATGCCAGATACCACCGACACGATAGCCCTCGCTCCCTACGATGCCCGCTGGCCTGCGCTGTTCAAGGCGGAGCAGCAGGCGATCCGCGCCGCGCTCGGGCCGGACATCGAGGTCTGCATCGTGCACATCGGCAGCACCGCGGTGCCGGACCTGCCGGCCAAGCCGATCATCGACATCCTGCTGATCGCCCCGGTGGCGGCGCAGTGGTCGTCGTTCATCGCGCCGCTCGAGGGCCTGGACTACGTGTTCTGGCCCGACAACCCGCGGCGCGACCGCATGTTCTTCGTGAAGGGCATGCCGCCGTACGGCACCGGCCGCACCCACCACGTGCACGTGCGCATGCCGGCCGATGCGCAGGCCGAGTTGCGGTTCCGCGACCAGCTGCGCGCCCACCCCGAGCTGGCCGCCCAGTACCTGGACGTGAAGCGGGCGCTGGCCGCGCGCTACCGCGACGACCGCGAGGCCTACACCGAGGGCAAGTCGCGTTTCATCCGCGAGCTGCTCGCTGCTGCCTGCGTCGACGGCGCATGAAATGGCTGCGCGGGGTGCACGCCGGGCGTGAAGTCTTCGGGCAGCTGGACGGCGATGAGATCGTCGTCCATGCCGGCGACCTGTTCGCCTCCCCTTCTCCCACCGGCGAGCGCATCCCCGTGGCCGGTCTCGAGTGGCTGACGCCGTGCCGGCCGTCGAAGATGATCGCGCTGTGGAACAACTTCGCCGCGGCGGCCGAGAAGAACGGCTGGTCGCGGCCGGCCGAGCCGCTGTACTTTTTGAAGGCAGCGAGCAGCTTCGCGGCGCACGGCCAAACGATTGCGGTGCCGAGCCCGGACATCGGCCGCGTGGCCTACGAGGGCGAACTGGCGATCGTGATCGGACGCCGCGCGAAGGCGGTGCCGCTCGACCTGGCCGTGTCGCACATCTTCGGCTACAGCTGCGCCAACGACGTGACCGCGATGGAGCTGATCGCGCGCGACCCGAGCTTTGCGCAGTGGGCGCGCGCGAAGAGCTTCGACGGATTCGGCATCTTCGGCCCGGTGATCGAGACCGAGTTCGACCCGGCTGCGGGGACACTGCGCACGACGGTGGGCGGCCGCGAGCGCCAGAACTACGCGCTGAACGACATGTTCTTCACGCCGGCCGAGCTGGTGTCGCGCCTGTCGCACGACATGACGCTGGAGCCGGGCGACGTGATCCTGTGCGGCACCTCGCTCGGCGTGCTGCCGATGAAGCCCGGCACGGCCGTCGAGGTCACGATTGACGGCATCGGCACGCTGGCAAACGTTTACGGGGCCAGCTGAGCCGAAGGAAGCGCCTTCTTCATGAAGAAGCGCGCATGGCCCGGCGGATAGCCGTCGATCTGGCCGAAGCAGGCGTAGCCGAGCTTCTCGTAGAAGCCGCGCGCCTGGAACTCGAAGGTGTCGAGCCAGGCGCCGACGCAACCGCGCTCGAGGGCCTCGGCTTCGGCACGCTGCATGATCTGCGTGCCCAGGCCCTGGCCGCGCGCATCGGCCGGTACCACCAGCAGCTGGATGAACAACCACTGGAAGCCGGTGTAGCCCCAGGCGCCGCCGGCGACGTTGCCCTGGTCGTCGTGCACCAGCACCGCGAGCGGCCGGTTGCCGCTGGGACCGGCCTGCGACAGGTTGTACTCGACGAGCGGCGCGAGGATGGCCTGGCGCAGCGCTTCGTCGGTGGACTCGGTGAGGGTCAGCGTGTAGGGCATCGGCATCGGGTGTTCAGAGCATCTTGCGGTAGATCAGGAACCCGGTGTTCGTCGCGACCCCGTCGTACAGCTTCCTCGCGGTCTCGTTGGTCTCCTGCGTCATCCAGTAGACACGGTTGGCGCCGCCCGCCGCCGCGCGCTCGTAGACGCCCTCGATCAGCGCGCGGCCGACGCCGCGCCCGCGTGCAGCCGCCGCCGTGAACAGGTCCTGCAGGTAGCAACTCGGCCCGAGCAGCGTGGTGCTGCGGTGGAACAGGTAGTGCGTCAGGCCGAGCAGCTCGCTGCCGCGCGCAGCCACCAGCGCATGCACCGGTTCGTAGGCATCGAAGAAGCGCGACCAGGTGGTCTGCGTGATCTCGTCGGGCAACGCGGTCGGGCCCTCGCGGCCGTAGAAGGCGTTGTAGCCGTCCCAGAGCGGCTTCCAGGCGGCGAAGTCGTCGCGTGCGACGGGGCGGATCGTGAAGTCGGGTTTCATGGCGGCAGGGTCCGGGTCAGTCGGTGGGTCAGTCGGTGGACATGGCGCGGTGCTTGCGCACCAGCCGCACGAGGGTGTTCCAGGCGCGCGTCGTCAGCGGCGAGCCCAGGCGCTTTTCGAGGAAGGCGTTCGGGCTGCCGGGCGAGGCGCCGAACTTGCGGCTCAGGCTCAGCACCTCGCCGGGCGTGACTGCGATCAGCTCGACATCGCCGCGCGTGGAAGCGAGYGGCAGCGTGGGTGGCACCACGTCGGGCGAATGCAGGAAGGAGACGCAGAACTCGTAGACGCTCGCGCGGTCGATGCCGGCGAACGGGTCGCTCTCGACCAGCGCGGCGAGGTAGTCGACGGTGCGCACGAAGGCCGGCTCCTTCAGGCCGCACCGCGCCTTGAGCAACGCATACGCCCGATCGAACACCTGCCTGGCTTCATC
>NZ_JBFUGN010000040.1:0-16749 GCF_056402895.1 Rhizobacter sp. P3_B12
GCGATCGACGGCGCATTCCTGATGCCGGTGGAAGACGTGTTCTCGATCTCGGGTCGCGGCACGGTGGTGACGGGCCGCATCGAGCGCGGCGTGGTGAAGGTCGGCGAAGAAATCGAGATCGTCGGCATCGCGGTGACGCAGAAGACGACCTGCACGGGCGTGGAGATGTTCCGCAAGCTGCTGGACCAGGGCCAGGCAGGCGACAACGTCGGCATCCTGCTGCGTGGCACGAAGCGTGAAGACGTGCAGCGCGGCCAGGTGCTGTGCAAGCCGGGCAGCATCAAGCCGCACACGCACTTCACGGCCGAGGTGTACGTGCTGAGCAAGGAAGAAGGCGGCCGCCACACGCCGTTCTTCAACAACTACCGCCCGCAGTTCTACTTCCGCACGACGGACGTGACCGGCGCGGTGGARCTGCCGAAGGACAAGGAAATGGTGATGCCTGGCGACAACGTGAGCATCACGGTGAAGCTGATCRMCCCGATCGCGATGGAAGAAGGCCTGCGCTTCGCCATYCGTGAAGGCGGCCGCACCGTCGGCGCCGGCGTCGTCGCCAAGATCCTCGAGTAATTTGCGTTTGAAGGCCACAGGGGTATAGCTCAACTGGCAGAGCGCTGGTCTCCAAAACCAGAGGTTGGGGGTTCGATTCCCTCTGCCCCTGCCAATCGGTGAAGTTGGTGGGGTTGAGATTGGTGGCCCAAGCAGCCCGCACGGCGACGAAAAGTCCCGGCGGGCTTTGCTGCTGAAAAGCGGCACATGTTTTTTGAAGAGCGAAATGTCGAATCCACAAGTCGAAACCGTCTCCACGGGCACTGACAAGGCCAAGCTCGCCGCCTCCGGCGTGCTGGTGATTGCGGCCGTGGCGGCGTTCTATGCGCTCGGCAAGCAGGACCTCTGGCTGCGCGTCGGCGCCCTGGTGCTGCTGCTGGTGGCCGCTGTCGGGCTGTTCTTCACGTCCGAAAGCGGCAAGCAGCTGATCGCCTTCGGGCAGGATTCGTCGCGCGAAGTCCGCAAGGTCGTCTGGCCGAGCCGCAAGGAAGCGACGCAGATGACGCTGTACGTCTTTGCCTTCGTGGTCGTGATGGCGCTGTTCCTGTGGTTCACCGACAAGACGCTCGAATGGGTGTTGTACGACCTGATCCTGGGCTGGAAGCGTTGAGGACATCCTGATGAGCGAACAACAGCCCAACGAGCAAACCGCGGCCGAAGCCGTGCCCGCGCCCCTGGCGCCGGCCGGCAACAAGCGCTGGTACGTGGTGCATGCCTATTCGGGCATGGAGAAGGCCGTCGAGCGCAACCTGCGCGAGCGCATCGACCGCGCCGGCATGCAGGAGAAGTTCGGCCGCATCCTGGTGCCGATGGAAGAGGTCGTCGAGCTGAAGAACGGCAAGAAGGCCGTGACCGAGCGCCGCTTCTTCCCGGGCTACGTGCTGGTCGAGATGGAAATGGCCGACGACACCTGGCACCTGGTGAAGCACACCAGCAAGGTCACCGGCTTCGTCGGCGGTGCGAAGAACCGCCCGGCGCCGATCTCCGAAGCCGAGGTGATGAAGATCGTCACCCAGATGCAGGAAGGCGTCGAGAAGCCGCGTCCGAAGGTCGAGTGGGAAGTGGGCGAACTGGTGCGCGTCAAGGAAGGCCCGTTCACCGACTTCAACGGTGCGATCGAGGACGTCAACTACGACAAGTCCAAGGTGCGCGTCTCGGTCACGATCTTCGGCCGTGCCACGCCGGTCGAGCTCGACTTCTCGCAGGTCGAGAAGGTCTGACGGCCTGAAGAATTCGGGCCCGGATGGCGGCCCGGCAAGGCAACTTGCCAAAGGCCATCCCGTTGATGCCGGTGACGAGACACCGGTACGAGGAGCAAGGGTAACCAGCCCCTTGCGTTGGCACTCAAGGCCCGTCTGCCAAGGCAGGCCTCTCTGGAGAAATCATGGCAAAGAAGATTGTCGGCTTCATCAAGCTGCAAGTACCGGCCGGCAAGGCCAACCCGTCGCCCCCGATCGGCCCGGCCCTCGGCCAGCGTGGCCTGAACATCATGGAGTTCTGCAAGGCGTTCAACGCGCAGACCCAGGGGCTGGAACCCGGCCTGATGCTGCCGGTCGTGATCACCGCGTTCGCGGACAAGTCCTTCACGTTCATCATGAAGTCGCCCCCGGCGACCGTGCTGATCAAGAAGGCGATCAAGCTCGACAAGGGCTCGGCCAAGCCGCACACCGACAAGGTCGGCAAGATCACCCGTGCCCAGCTCGAAGAGATCGCGAAGACCAAGGTCAAGGATCTGACGGCAGCCAACATGGATGCCGCCGTTCGCACGATCGCCGGCACCGCCCGCTCGATGGGCGTGACCACTGAAGGAGTCTGAGCATGGCCAAGCTGACCAAACGCCAAAAAGCCACCGCTGGCAAGGTCGACAGCACCAAGCTGTACGCCCTCGACAACGCGCTGGCCATCGTCAAGGAATGCGCGACCGCCAAGTTCGATGAATCCATCGACGTGGCCGTGCAACTCGGCATCGACGCCAAGAAGTCCGACCAGGTCGTTCGTGGCGCCGTCGTGCTGCCCAACGGCACCGGCAAGACCAAGCGTGTCGCGGTGTTCGCGCAAGGCGCCAAGGCTGAAGAAGCCCGTGCCGCCGGCGCCGACATCGTCGGCATGGACGACCTCGCCGAGCAGGTGAAGGCCGGCAACCTGAACTTCGACGTCGTGATCGCTTCGCCGGACACGATGCGGATCGTCGGTACGCTGGGCCAGATCCTCGGCCCGCGCGGCCTGATGCCGAACCCGAAGGTCGGCACCGTGACGCCCGACGTGGCCACCGCGGTGAAGAACGCGAAGGCCGGCCAGGTGCAGTTCCGCGTCGACAAGGCCGGCATCGTCCACAGCACCATCGGCCGTCGCTCGTTCGACGCCGACAAGCTGGTGGGCAACCTGCGCGCGCTGATCGAGGCCCTGAACAAGGCCAAGCCGGCGTCGAGCAAGGGCATCTACCTGCGCAAGGTGGCGGTGTCGTCGACGATGGGCGTGGGCGCCCGCGTGGACGTCGCTTCGATCAACGCGTCGGCAACGGCCGCCTGATCTGACAGATCGAGGGCTGGCACGAGTCTGGTGCCGGTCCGATGAATTGGTGGGCTGGTCCGGTGCAAACCGGGCCAGGCCATCCAAGACCGCAGGCGTGGCCCCCGGGCCGCTTAATCGACGAGACGGTGGCGACACCCGATCCGAAGCCCGCGCAGATGGCGATCCCACTGGCAAGGAATTCCGGTTCCAAGGCAGAGGTCGCTGAATCGTGGTGTGTCCTGAGGCATCCCTGCCGACGGACACGATGTGTGAGGAGCAGACCTTGAGTCTCAATCGCAACGAGAAAGCAGCCGTGGTGACGGATGTGGCCGCGCAAGTCGCGCGTTCACAGACGTTGGCGCTGGCCGAGTACCGTGGCCTCACCGTGGCTCACCTGGACGCACTGCGCAAGCAGGCTCGCGACAAGGGCGTGTACCTTCACGTGCTGAAGAACACCCTGGCTCGCCGTGCCGTTGCCGGTACGTCGTTCGAGGTGGCCGCGGAAAGCTTCGTCGGCCCGCTGATCTACGGTTTTTCCGAGGACGCCGTTGCCGCGGCCAAAGTCATCGCCGACTTTGCCAAGGGCAACGACAAGCTCGTCATCAAGGCTGGTGCGTACGCCGGCAAGGTCCTGAACGCCGACGGCGTGAAGGCCCTGGCCAGCATTCCCACCAAGGAAGTGCTGCTGTCGCAGCTGGCCGGCCTGCTGATGGCACCGGTGCAGCGCACGGCCGCCGTCCTGGCCGCGCTGGCCAAGCAACGTGGCGAAGGTGCTGCAGAAGCAGCCCCCGCCGCCGAAGCTGCCGCAGCCTGAAGACGACCCTCTCAACCTTTACCTGATCTCTAGGAACCCAAAATGGCATTCGATAAAGACGCATTCCTGACCTCGCTGGACAGCATGTCGGTGATGGAACTCAACGACCTGGTCAAGGCCATCGAAGAGAAGTTCGGCRTGACCGCCGCTTCCATGGCCACCGGCGGTGGCGGCGGCGGCGGCGGCGCTGCTGCTGCTGTCGTTGAAGAAAAGACCGAATTCAACGTCGTGCTGCTCGAAGCCGGCGCGAACAAGGTGTCGGTCATCAAGGCCGTGCGCGAACTGACGGGCCTGGGCCTGAAGGAAGCCAAGGACCTGGTCGACGGCGCTCCGAAGCCCGTCAAGGAAGCCGTGCCCAAGGCCGACGCAGAAGCCGCTGTCAAGAAGCTGGTGGATGCCGGCGCGAAGGCCGAAGTCAAGTAATTCGGCTGGTCAGCAGCGGGCTGGGCGCCGGTTCACGGCCCCAGCCTTTTGCGCTTCAGGGGTTTGTCCCCCTGAGGGCACCTGAAAAGGCGGGAGCAACGACAATGTCGGACTTCCCCTCCTTTTCAAGTGTTCTCTGATCCGACTGCAGAGAACGGGTTTGGTCGGACTCCGGTGCAATGCCGGGGTTGTCCGCCAGCGGTTGGTAGTGGCCAGCCACCAAGCGTCGAACGCAATGTTCGAAAGACAGTCGCCGACGGGAGCAGGCCTGGGCCCGGTTCTGTTCCCCGATACGGAGTGAGAAATCACATATGGCGCAGCACGCAACCCCCTACAGCTACACCGAGCGCAAGCGGATTCGCAAGAGCTTCGGCAAGCGCGAGAGTGTCCTCAACGTTCCCTATCTGCTGACGATGCAGAAGGAGTCGTACGTCGCCTTCCTCCAGAAGGACGTCGCTCCGCAGAAACGCAAGCCTGAAGGCCTGCAGGCCGCTTTCCTCTCCGCTTTCCCGATCGTGTCGCACAACGGGTTCGTGGAGATGAAGTTCATCGAGTTCAACATGGCCAAGCCTGCGTTCGACACGCGGGAGTGCCAGCAGCGTGGCCTGACCTACGCCGCTGCGGTGCGCGCCAAGCTGCAGATGATCATCTATGACCGCGAG
Organism: Rhizobacter sp. P3_B12; assembly: GCF_056402895.1. Classification (NCBI taxonomy): domain Bacteria; kingdom Pseudomonadati; phylum Pseudomonadota; class Betaproteobacteria; order Burkholderiales; family Sphaerotilaceae; genus Rhizobacter; species Rhizobacter sp. P3_B12. The sequence goes on from NZ_JBFUGN010000040.1 coordinate 4,960, forward strand.
TCGCCGCAGGCGAAGACGGTCAAGGAAATCAAGGAACAAGAGGTCTACATGGGCGAAGTGCCGCTCATGACCGACTACGGTTCGTTCATCGTGAACGGCACCGAGCGCGTGATCGTCTCGCAGCTGCACCGCTCGCCGGGCGTGTTCTTCGAACATGACAAGGGCAAGACCCACAGCTCGGGCAAGCTGCTGTTCAGCGCCCGCATCATTCCGTACCGCGGCTCCTGGCTCGACTTCGAGTTCGACCCGAAGGACATCCTGTACTTCCGCGTCGACCGCCGCCGCAAGATGCCGGTGACGATCCTGCTGAAGGCCATCGGCCTGAACCCGGAATCGATCCTCGCGAACTTCTTCGTGTTCGACAACTTCCGCCTGATGGACTCCGGTGCCCAGATGGAGTTCGTCGCCGACCGCCTGCGCGGCGAAGTGGCCCGCTTCGACATCACCGACAAGAACGGCAGCGTCGTCGTCGAGAAGGACAAGCGCATCACCGCGCGCCACACGCGCCAGATCGAGCAGAGCGAGACGCAGTTCATCAGCGTGCCGGAAGACTTCCTGGTCGGCCGCGTGCTGGCCCGCAACATGGTCGACCCGGACACCGGCGAGATCATCGCGAAGGCGAACGACGAGCTGACCGATTCGCTGCTGAAGAAGCTGCGCACCGCCGGTGTGAAGGAGATGCAGTGCCTCTACACCAACGAGCTGGACGAAGGCGCCTACATCTCGCAGACGCTGGCCGCCGATGAAACGGCCGACCAGCTGGCCGCGCGCGTCGCCATCTACCGCATGATGCGCCCCGGCGAGCCGCCGACCGAAGACGCCGTCGAAGCGCTCTTCAACCGGCTGTTCTACAACGCCGACACGTACGACCTGTCGCGCGTGGGCCGCATGAAGTTCAACGCCCGGGTCGGCCGCGACGTGCCGGAAGGCCCGATGACGCTGTCGAACGACGACATCCTCGACGTCGTGAAGATCCTCGTCGAGCTGCGCAACGGCCGCGGCGAAGTCGATGACATCGACCACCTGGGCAACCGTCGCGTGCGCTGCGTGGGCGAACTGGCCGAGAACCAGTACCGCTCGGGCCTCGCCCGCATCGAGAAGGCCGTCAAGGAACGCCTCGGCCAGGCCGAGACCGAAGCGCTGATGCCGCACGACCTGATCAACTCCAAGCCGATCTCCGCGGCGCTGAAGGAGTTCTTCGGTGCGTCGCAGCTGTCGCAGTTCATGGACCAGACCAACCCGCTGTCCGAGATCACGCACAAGCGTCGCGTCTCGGCCCTGGGCCCGGGCGGCCTGACCCGCGAACGCGCCGGCTTCGAAGTCCGCGACGTGCACCCGACCCACTACGGCCGCGTGTGCCCGATCGAGACGCCGGAAGGCCCGAACATCGGCCTGATCAACTCGCTCGCCCTGTACGCGCAGCTCAACGAGTACGGCTTCCTCGAGACGCCGTACCGTCGCGTGGCCGACGGCAAGGTGACGATGCAGATCGACTACCTGTCGGCCATCGAGGAAGGCAAGTACGTGATCGCGCAGGCCAACGCCTCGCTCGACGCCGACGGCAAGCTGATCGACGAGCTGGTCTCCGCGCGTGACAACGGCGAGTCGATCCTGACCTCGCCGGAGCGCATCCAGTACATGGACGTGGCGCCGACGCAGATCGTCTCGGTGGCCGCCTCGCTGGTGCCGTTCCTCGAGCACGACGATGCGAACCGCGCGCTGATGGGCGCCAACATGCAGCGCCAGGCCGTGCCGACGCTGCGCCCCGAGAAGGCGCTGGTGGGGACCGGTGTCGAACGCGTCGCCGCCAAGGACTCGGGCACGGTCGTGGCCGCGCGCCGCGGCGGTGTCGTGGACTACGTCGACACCAACCGCATCGTGATCCGCGTCAACGACAACGAGACGGTGGCCGGTGAAGTCGGCGTCGACATCTACAACCTGATCAAGTACCAGCGTTCGAACCAGAACACGAACATCCACCAGCGTCCGATCGTCAAGCGCGGCGACACCGTCTCCGCCGAGGACATCATCGCCGACGGCGCCTCGACCGACATCGGCGAGCTGGCGCTCGGCCAGAACATGCTGGTCGCGTTCATGCCCTGGAACGGCTACAACTTCGAAGACTCGATCCTGATCAGCGAACGCGTGATCGCCGACGACCGCTACACCTCGATCCACATCGAGGAACTGGTGGTGATGGCGCGCGACACCAAGCTGGGCTCGGAAGAAATCACGCGCGACATCCCGAACCTGAGCGAGCAGCAACTGGCTCGCCTGGACGAATCGGGCATCGTCTACGTGGGCGCCGAGGTCAACCCGGGCGACACGCTGGTGGGCAAGGTCACGCCGAAGGGCGAGACCACGCTGACGCCGGAAGAGAAGCTGCTGCGCGCGATCTTCGGCGAGAAGGCCTCCGACGTGAAGGACACCTCGCTGCGCGTCGACCAGGGCACCAGCGGCACCGTCATCGACGTGCAGGTCTTCACCCGCGAAGGCATCCAGCGCGACAAGCGCGCGCAACAGATCATCGACGATGAGCTGAAGCGCTACCGCCTCGACCTGAACGACCAGCTGCGCATCGTCGAGGCCGACGCGTTCGACCGGATCGAGAAGCTGCTGTCGGGCAAGATCGCCAACGGCGGCCCGCAGAAGATCGCCAAGGGCACCGCGATCGACAAGGCCTACCTGGCCAGCGTCGAGAAGTACCACTGGTTCGACATCCGCCCGGCCGATGACGACATCGCCAACCAGCTCGAGTCGATCAAGAACTCGCTGGAGCAGACGCGCCACAGCTTCGACCTCGCGTTCGAAGAGAAGCGCAAGAAGCTCACGCAGGGCGACGAGCTGCCGGCCGGCGTGCTGAAGATGGTGAAGGTGTACCTGGCCGTCAAGCGCCGCCTGCAACCCGGCGACAAGATGGCCGGCCGCCACGGCAACAAGGGCGTCGTGTCCAAGATCAACCCGATCGAGGACATGCCGCACATGGCCGACGGCACGCCGTGCGACATCGTGCTGAACCCGCTGGGCGTGCCGTCGCGGATGAACGTCGGGCAGGTGCTCGAGGTTCACCTGGGCTGGGCCGGCAAGGGCATCGGCCAGCGCATCGGCGACATGCTGCAGGCGCAATCCAAGGTGGCCGAGCTGCGCAAGTTCCTCGACGAGCTCTACAACAAGTCGGGCGGCAAGACCGAGCGCCTGGACCACCTGAGCGACGACGAGATCCTCGAGATGGCCGGCAACCTGAGCAAGGGCGTGCCGTTCGCGACGCCGGTGTTCGACGGTGCGGCCGAAGAGGAAATCCGCGGCATGCTGAAGCTGGCCTACCCGGACGAGATCGCCAAGGTCAAGGGCCTGACGGCCACGCGCACCCAGGCCACGCTGTACGACGGCCGCACCGGCGACGCCTTCGAGCGTCCGGTCACGATCGGCTACATGCACGTGCTGAAGCTGCACCACCTGGTCGACGACAAGATGCACGCCCGTTCCACCGGCCCGTACTCGCTGGTCACGCAGCAACCGCTGGGCGGCAAGGCCCAGTTCGGTGGCCAGCGCTTCGGCGAAATGGAAGTGTGGGCCCTGGAAGCCTACGGCGCGTCCTACGTGCTGCAGGAGATGCTGACCGTCAAGTCCGACGACGTGAACGGCCGCACCAAGGTGTACGAGTCCATCGTCAAGGGTGAGCACGCCATCGAGGCCGGCATGCCGGAATCGTTCAACGTGCTGGTCAAGGAAATTCGTTCGCTCGGTATCGACATCGAGCTCGAGCGCAACTAAAGAAAAGGAAACAGAACATGAAGGGTTTGCTTGATCTGTTCCGCCAGTTCACCCCTGATGAGCATTTCGATGCCATCAAGATCGGGCTGGCTTCCCCCGAGAAAATTCGGTCGTGGTCGTTCGGCGAAGTGAAGAAGCCGGAGACCATCAACTACCGCACCTTCAAGCCGGAGCGCGATGGCCTGTTCTGCGCCAAGATCTTCGGCCCGATCAAGGACTACGAGTGCCTGTGCGGCAAGTACAAGCGCCTGAAGCACCGTGGCGTGATCTGCGAGAAGTGCGGCGTCGAAGTGACGCAGACCAAGGTTCGCCGTGACCGCATGGGCCACATCGACCTGGCCGCGCCGTGCGCGCACATCTGGTTCCTGAAGTCGCTGCCGTCGCGCCTGGGCCTGGTGCTCGACATGACGCTGCGCGACATCGAGCGCGTGCTGTACTTCGAAGCGTACGTGGTGGTCGACCCCGGCATGACCCCGCTGAAGAAGTTCAGCATCATGTCGGAAGACGACTACGACGCGAAGCGCACCGAGTTCGGCGACGAGTTCGTCGCGCTGATGGGCGCCGAAGGCGTGCAGAAGCTGCTGGCCGAGATGGACCTCGACGTCGAGATCGAGCGCCTGCGCGGCGACATGACCGGCTCCGAGCTGAAGGTCAAGAAGAATTCCAAGCGCCTGAAGGTGATGGAAGCCTTCAAGAAGTCGGGCATCAAGCCGCAGTGGATGGTGATGAACGTGCTGCCGGTGCTGCCGCCGGACCTGCGTCCGCTGGTGCCGCTGGACGGCGGCCGCTTCGCCACGTCGGACCTGAACGACCTCTACCGCCGCGTCATCAACCGCAACAACCGCCTGGCCCGCCTGCTCGAACTGAAGGCGCCGGAGATCATCGYGCGCAACGAGAAGCGCATGCTGCAGGAAGCGGTCGACTCGCTGCTGGACAACGGCCGTCGCGGCAAGGCGATGACCGGCGCCAACAAGCGCGCGCTGAAGTCGCTGGCCGACATGATCAAGGGCAAGAGCGGCCGCTTCCGCCAGAACCTGCTGGGCAAGCGCGTCGACTACTCGGGCCGTTCGGTCATCGTGGTCGGCCCGACGCTGAAGCTGCACCAGTGCGGCCTGCCCAAGCTGATGGCGCTCGAACTGTTCAAGCCGTTCATCTTCTCGCGCCTCGAGGCCATGGGCATCGCCACCACCATCAAGGCGGCGAAGAAGGAAGTGGAATCGGGCACGCCGGTGGTGTGGGACATCCTTGAAGAGGTCATCAAGGAACACCCGGTCATGCTGAACCGCGCACCGACGCTGCACCGCCTGGGCATCCAGGCGTTCGAGCCGGTGCTGATCGAAGGCAAGGCGATCCAGCTGCACCCGCTGGTGTGCGCTGCGTTCAACGCCGACTTCGACGGTGACCAGATGGCCGTCCACGTGCCGCTGTCGATCGAAGCGCAGATGGAAGCCCGCACGCTGATGCTGGCCTCCAACAACGTGCTGTTCCCGGCCAACGGCGAACCGTCGATCGTGCCGTCGCAGGACGTGGTGCTGGGCCTGTACTACGCGACCCGCGAGCGCATCAACGGCAAGGGCGAAGGCATCATCTTCTCCGACGTCGTCGAAGTGCAGCGCGCGCTGGACAACGCCGCGGTCGAAGTCACCGCCCGCATCGCCGTGCGCCTGACCGAGTGGACGAAGAACAAGGTGACCGGCGAGTTCGTGCCGGAGACCAAGCTCGTCGACACCACCGTCGGCCGTGCGCTGCTGTCCGAGATCCTGCCGAAGGGCCTGCCGTTCTCGAACATCAACAAGGCGCTGAAGAAGAAGGAAATCTCGCGCCTGATCAACACCTCGTTCCGCAAGTGCGGTCTGAAGGAAACGGTCGTGTTCGCCGACAAGCTGCTGCAGGCGGGCTTCCGCCTGGCCACGCGCGCCGGCATCTCGATCGCGATCGACGACATGCTCGTGCCGAAGGAAAAGCCGGGCCTGATCGAACGCGCCGAGAAGGAAGTGAAGGAGATCGAGCAGCAGTACGTCTCGGGTCTCGTCACGGCCGGCGAGCGCTACAACAAGGTCGTGGACATCTGGGGCAAGACCGGCGACGAAGTCGGCAAGGTCATGATGAGCCAGCTGGCCAAGCAGCGCGTGCTCGACCGCCACGGCAAGGAAGTCGACCAGGAGTCGTTCAACTCCATCTACATGATGGCCGACTCGGGTGCGCGCGGCTCCGCTGCGCAGATCCGCCAGCTGGCCGGCATGCGCGGCCTGATGGCCAAGCCGGACGGCTCGATCATCGAGACGCCCATCACGGCGAACTTCCGTGAAGGCCTGAACGTGTTGCAGTACTTCATCTCCACCCACGGCGCCCGCAAGGGCCTGGCGGACACGGCGCTGAAGACGGCGAACTCCGGTTACCTGACGCGTCGCCTGGTCGACGTGACCCAGGATCTGGTGGTCACCGCAGACGATTGCGGCACGCAGAACGGCATCAACATGCGCGCGCTGGTCGAAGGCGGCGAAGTGATCGAATCGCTGCGCGACCGCATCCTCGGCCGCGTCACCGCGATCGAGGTGCAGCACCCGGAAACGGGTGAACAGCTGCTGACCGGCGGCACCATGCTCGACGAAGACGTGCTCGACAGCCTCGAAGCTGCCGGCGTCGACGAAGTGAAGGTGCGCACCGCGCTGACCTGCGGCACGCGCTTCGGCCTGTGCGGCAAGTGCTACGGCCGCGACCTGGGCCGTGGTGGCCTGGTGAACCGCGGCGAAGCGGTCGGCGTGATCGCGGCGCAGTCGATCGGCGAACCGGGCACGCAGCTGACGATGCGCACGTTCCACATCGGCGGCGCGGCTTCGCGTGCGGCGGTGGCGTCGAGCGTCGATGCGAAGTCCGATGGCCACATCGGCTTCAACGCGACGATGCGCTACGTGACCAACGGCAAGGGCGACCTGGTCGTGATCTCGCGCTCGGGTGAAATCATCATCGCCGACCAGCACGGTCGCGAGCGCGAGCGCCACAAGGTGCCGTACGGCGCGATCCTGAACATCAAGCCCGACCAGCAGTTGAAGGCTGGCACGGTGCTGGCGAACTGGGATCCGCTGACCCGCCCGATCATCACGGAATTCGCCGGCAAGGCGAAGTTCGAGAACGTCGAGGAAGGTGTCACGGTCGCCAAGCAGCTCGACGAAGTGACCGGCCTGTCGACGCTGGTCGTGATCGACCCGAAGCGCCGCGGCGCGGCCAAGGTCGTGCGTCCGCAGGTCAAGCTGCTGGATGCCGGCGGCAACGAGGTGAAGATCCCCGGCACCGACCACTCGGTGACGATCGGCTTCCCGGTCGGCTCGCTGGTCCAGATCCGCGACGGCCAGGACCTGGCCCCGGGCGAAGTGCTGGCGCGCATTCCGGTCGAAGGCCAGAAGACGCGAGACATCACCGGCGGTCTGCCGCGCGTGGCCGAACTCTTCGAGGCGCGCAGCCCGAAGGACAAGGGCACGCTGGCCGAGATGACCGGCACGGTGTCGTTCGGCAAGGAGACCAAGGGCAAGGTTCGCCTGCAGATCACCGATCCGGAAGGCAAGGTCTACGAAGAGCTCGTCYCGAAGGAAAAGAACATCGTGGTCCACGAAGGCCAGGTGGTCAACAAGGGCGAGTCGATCGTCGACGGTCCGGCCGATCCGCAGGACATCCTGCGCCTGCTGGGCATCGAGGAACTGGCGCGCTACATCGTCGACGAGGTGCAGGACGTCTACCGTCTGCAGGGCGTGAAGATCAACGACAAGCACATCGAGGTGATCGTTCGCCAGATGCTGCGCCGCGTGCAGATCGTCAACCCGGGCGAGACGGCCTACATCGTCGGTGAGCAGGTCGAGCGTTCGGAGCTGCTGGACACCAACGACCGGATGGTGGCCGAAGGCAAGATGACGGCGACGCACGCCGACGTGCTGCTGGGCATCACCAAGGCGTCGCTGTCGACCGACAGCTTCATCTCGGCGGCATCCTTCCAGGAAACGACCCGCGTGCTCACCGAGGCTGCCATCATGGGCAAGCGCGACGAGCTGCGTGGCCTGAAGGAGAACGTCATCGTCGGCCGCCTGATCCCGGCCGGTACCGGCATGGCCTTCCACGACGCACGCCGCGTCAAGGAAGAGATGGACGACGCCGAGCGCCGTGCCATCGCGATGCAGGAGGCGGAGGAATTCGCCTCGGTGCAGGAAACCCCGGCGGAAGCCGGTGGCGACGCTGCCGAGTGAGTGTTCGCGCCTCGCGCTGAAAGGGCGGCTTCGGCCGCCCTTTTTTTTCATCCCGGCGGCGCGGCCCAGGCTTCGGGCACCAGGATCGCCAGGCCGCGCGGCAGGGCCCGGCGCGCCAGCCGCAGCACGGCGCGGTCGCGGGTGAACAGCCAGTCGGCGCGGTGAAGGGCGAAATCGATGAACTTCTGGTCGTCGGGGTCGGTGCAGCGCAGCGGCGCGGCCAGGCCAGCGGGCGGCGGAGTGTCTTCGATGTGAGCGCATGCACTCCATGTCGCCCAGATGCGATCGACATCCATCGACGGATTGCGCGGCAAACCCCGGCGCAGCACCTCGGCCAGCTCGTCGCGCATCGCGGCCGTGGCGACCCATTGCAGCCGGCCAAGCTCGACCGCGCGGGCGATCGGAGCGACCCCCGGATTGCCGAACACCAGCCAGTCGAGCACGACGTTGGTGTCCAGCACCGCGCGGGGTGGGTCGAAGCGGAATACAGGTGCGGTCATATCCCTGGCTTGCGGGTGTACGGGGCTACGAATATAATCGCGGGCTTTTCGGCAGATTCTGCTTCGCTCTTTTGTCGGTCCGGTGCCTGGGTTCATGGAATCCACAAGCCGGTCGATCGGGCGGTCAACGATCCCGCAGCCTCGCGGTTCCATCGTTCGGCCACAYGCCCAAGGGAGGGCGCGACGCTTCTTCCGAGAGTGCCCAGGCCTCTACAACAGAGATCCGGGCAGTGACTTCAAACGGGAACAAGTTACCAACATGCCAACCATCAACCAACTCGTCCGTCTGGGCCGCGAGGTCGAGAAGACGAAGTCCAAATCCCCGGCGCTGCAGGGTGGACCCCAGCGCCGCGGTGYGTGCACTCGCGTGTACACCACCACCCCGAAGAAGCCGAACTCGGCGCTGCGTAAAGTGGCCAAGATTCGCCTGACCAACGGGTTCGAGATCATTTCCTACATCGGCGGCGAAGGCCACAACCTGCAGGAGCACAGCGTCGTGCTCGTGCGCGGCGGCCGCGTGAAGGATCTGCCGGGTGTTCGCTACCACATCGTGCGCGGCTCGCTCGACCTGCAAGGCGTGAAAGACCGCAAGCAGTCGCGTTCCAAGTACGGCGCGAAGCGCCCGAAGGCCGGCAAGTAAGCTGGTTCGTGAAGTCGTCATCGCGGGAGTGCAAGCTCCGGCATGGCGTGTTGCGGTTGCGGTGGGTGTGGATCCCGCCGGGCCGAGTAAGTGGAAGCCCGGGCGCAAGAAGCGCCTTCGTGGTGACCGCGGTGCAGGCAGCGATGCCCGCGCCAACTGAAGATAAAAGGAAGAGCAATGCCTCGTCGTCGCGAAGTACCCAAGCGTGAGATCCTCCCTGATCCGAAGTTCGGATCGGTCGACCTTTCCAAGTTCATGAACGTGATCATGGAGTCCGGCAAGAAGGCTATCGCCGAACGCATCATCTACGGTGCCCTGGAGCAGGTCGAGAAGAAGTCGGGCAAGGATCCGCTGGAGATCTTCACCGTCGCGCTGAACAACATCAAGCCGATGGTCGAAGTGAAGTCACGCCGTGTCGGCGGTGCGAACTACCAAGTTCCCGTGGAAGTTCGCCCCGTCCGCCGCGTGGCCCTGGCCATGCGCTGGCTGAAGGAATCGGCCCGCAAGCGCGGCGAGAAGTCGATGGCCCAGCGCCTCGCCAACGAACTGCTGGAGGCCGTCGAAGGCCGCGGCGGCGCGATGAAGAAGCGCGACGAAGTGCACCGCATGGCAGACGCCAACAAGGCGTTCTCGCACTTCCGCTTCTAAGAACGAAGTCCCCAGTCCAACGGCCGCTCTTCGGGTTTACGCGAACCCGCGAGCGGCCCCTGCTTTTGGAGTGCCATCATGGCCACCCGCAAGACCCCCATCGAGCGCTACCGCAACATCGGCATCTCGGCCCACATCGACGCCGGCAAGACCACGACCACCGAGCGCATCCTGTTCTACACGGGTGTGAACCACAAGATCGGTGAAGTGCACGATGGCGCTGCCACGATGGACTGGATGGAGCAGGAGCAGGAGCGCGGCATCACGATCACGTCGGCCGCGACGACCTGCTTCTGGAAGGGCATGGAGCTCAACCACCCCGAGCACCGCATCAACATCATCGACACCCCGGGGCACGTGGACTTCACGATCGAGGTCGAGCGCTCGATGCGCGTGCTCGACGGTGCCTGCATGGTGTACTGCGCCGTGGGTGGCGTGCAGCCCCAGTCGGAAACCGTCTGGCGCCAGGCCAACAAGTACAAGGTGCCGCGCCTCGCGTTCGTCAACAAGATGGACCGCACCGGCGCGAACTTCTACAAGGTCTATGACCAGATGAAGGCCCGCCTGAAGGCGAACCCGGTGCCCATCGTGATCCCGATCGGTGCCGAAGACAACTTCAGCGGCGTGGTCGACCTCATCAAGATGAAGGCGATCATCTGGGACGAAGCCTCCCAGGGCATGAAGTTCGACTACAAGGACATCCCGGCCGAACTGCAGGCCGACGCCAAGAAATGGCGCGAGAACATGATCGAGGCCGCCGCTGAATCCAGCGAAGACCTGATGAACAAGTACCTCGAGTCGGGCGACCTGAGCGAAGCCGAGATCAAGCTGGGCATCCGCACGCGCACGATCGCGAGCGAGATCCAGCCGATGCTGTGCGGTACCGCGTTCAAGAACAAGGGCGTGCAGCGCATGCTCGACGCCGTGATCGACTTCATGCCGTCGCCGATCGACATCCCGCCGGTGCCGGGCACCGACGAGGACGAGAAGGTCGTCACCCGCAAGGCCGACGACAACGAGAAGTTCGCCGCGCTGGCCTTCAAGCTGATGACCGACCCGTACGTCGGCCAACTGACCTTCGTGCGCGTCTACTCGGGCGTGCTGAAGTCGGGCGACTCGGTCTACAACCCGATTCGCGRCAAGAAGGAACGCATCGGCCGGATCCTGCAGATGCACGCCAACCAGCGTGAAGAAATCAAGGAAATCCTGGCCGGCGACATCGCCGCCTGCGTGGGCCTGAAGGACGTGACGACCGGCGAAACGCTGTGCGATCCCGACCACGTCATCACGCTCGAGAAGATGATCTTCCCGGAGCCGGTGATCTCGCAGGCCGTCGAGCCGAAGACCAAGGCCGACCAGGAAAAGATGGGCATCGCGCTGGGTCGCCTGGCGGCGGAAGATCCGTCGTTCCGCCTGCGCACCGACGAAGAGTCGGGCCAGACCATCATTTCCGGCATGGGCGAACTGCACCTGGAAATCATCGTCGACCGCATGAAGCGCGAGTTCGGCGTGGAAGCCAACGTCGGCAAGCCGCAGGTGGCCTACCGCGAAACGATCCGCAAGTCGGCGACCGATGTCGAAGGCAAGTTCGTGCGCCAGTCGGGCGGCAAGGGCCAGTACGGCCACGTCGTGCTGAACATCGAGCCGCAGGAGCCGGGCAAGGGCTTCGAGTTCGTCGACGCCATCAAGGGCGGTGTCGTGCCGCGCGAATTCATCCCCGCGGTGAAGAAGGGCGTCGAAGACTCGCTGCCGAACGGCGTGCTGGCCGGCTTCCCGGTGGTCGACGTGAAGGTCACGCTGATCTTCGGTTCGTACCACGAAGTCGACTCGAACGAAAACGCGTTCAAGATGGCCGCGTCGCTGGGCTTCAAGGACGGCTGCCGCAAGGCCAGCCCGGTCATCCTCGAGCCGATGATGGCCGTGGAAGTCGAGACCCCGGAAGACTACGCCGGCAACGTGATGGGTGACCTGTCATCCCGCCGTGTCATGGTGC
>NZ_JBFUGN010000041.1:0-16535 GCF_056402895.1 Rhizobacter sp. P3_B12
CGCCAATGGGATGCGTTGGTCGAGTGGAACCCGCAGGTGCTCGAGTGCGAAACGTCCCACCAGGGTGGATTTTCCAGCTCCTCCGGGGCCAAAGATGCTCAGCGCGGGCCGTTGACCTTTTAGTACGTCAGGCGTAAGCGCCCCGCGAATCCGACGAACGTAGCTGGCAGGTGAGAGAACGCCGACGTGCTCACGCATCTCGTCGAGTTCGTTCTTGCGGCCCACGAATTGCTCGTCGGAGGCGAGCGTCAAGAACGGTGCCAAGTACCTGGCATATTCCAATCTCGCCGTTGCGCGCTTCAGTTCGTCGTTCAGCGGCCGTACCGGCAGCAACCATGTCATCAGCTGAACGACCATCTCCAAGTCCTGGTCATCGACCTCTTCGGAGCTCAGAAGCCTACCGAACAGCAGGTCCTCGTACAGGCGCTGGCCCGGTCCGTGCCTCTCGTGTGGATTCAGCTTGAGCGCAGCCTTGATCTGCGCCTGTGTCATGTCATTCAGCGCTTCAGCCCGCGCCTTGGGGTCAAGCACGTATGCGCCGGCGAACACGCTCGCCGGCGATTTCTTCAGTTCACGACCAAGAGTTCGAAGCGCAGACCGCTGTGGAACCGAACCGAATGGTTTCAGATCGTCGGGTTCACTCACGCTCGCAAGGACACAAGCGGCCGCCAGGTAAGCGTCGCGTTGCGACTGTGCGACCTCGGCGACCTTCGCGATGCGATCCAGCAGATCGCGCGCGGCTTGTTCGCCTTCTGTTGGTTTCGCCGTCACCGCTTCAACTCTCGAAGATGGCCACAAGGCGGCCGTTGAGGTGTTCAAGGCGCGTCCTGGGGTCCGCAGGCGCCTCCGCCAACAGCAGTTTCGCGAGTTCCTTCGCTGGTGCTGTCAGGACTGCGCCGCCCGCGGCGATCCTGCAGGCCTCCATGTCCGTGAGACAACGCTCCAAATCGGACTCCTGGAGAGCGGCGGGATCAGGCACGATTTCATCGCGCATGTCGGACGCTTGCACCCGCAATTTCTGGTGGTGGTTGATCAGCACGAGTCGGGCATGCCGACGTACAGCCAATCTGCAAATGTCTTTTGCGAGCCCCGCCGCAAACAGTTTGATTTCTTCGTTCACGTCCTCCAATCCGGCACCATCGATGACAAAGATCAAGGTCTGGTGCTGATTCGTTGCCCTGCTGAGCGTATGCCTGACCAATTGGCTCGCGTACGAACTGCCGGATCGCGGCGGCAGCGGTATTCCGCCTGGAACAATGGCGAGCAGGTCACCGACAAGGTCTTCGAGGGAATACACGGTCGCCTGGGAGGTCGGAATCTCGGCGGTCAACACGGTGATGTGCTGCGCGTACTCGTGCGCAATCTCCTCAAGTGCCCTTGCGGTGTATGTGCAGCCGCATCCTTGAGGTCCATTCACGCGAAGCACGGGCAGGTCCGTCGTGGTGATCAACCTTCTCACCAGCGGCCTAAACAGGGTGCGATCGAAGAATGGCACCTGATTGAGCCACGCCTTGTCGAAGACGGTTGAAGGAGGCATCTGTCTTGCATGCAGTCGGGCTATTGCCGCTTGCAGGATGGCGCTTTGCGCCACGACATTCACCTGCATAAGGATGGCTTCGATCCAACAAGTCGGCGTAGCGGCGAATTGGTCCGCGATGCAGACATTAAGAAGGTCCAGTGCGGCTTCCCGGACAGTTCGAGGCTCGATAGACAATTGGGGCAGCAGCCGTGCACGCTGGTCGGCGTCGGCGACGGCGGTGATGACAAATCCGCGCACGTCGCCGCGGTTGGCGAGCACGTCAACAATGGCGGCCTGGGCCGCCTTGTGTTCATCGGGTAAAAGCACGCACCCCCCTCCGCATGTCCCGCGTCAATCCAGCCAGATCGCTCGCAGCATTTCAGCCAGGGGGTCCCCGCCTCTGTGATCCGTTCGATCTTGACCGCCCGCTCCGAGGCCGCGTAGGCCACGAGATCCGTCGCTGTGACTTTCCACCCCTTATTGGGCGGTACGCTCGCAGCGAAACTCAATCCCCTAAATGATGTACGTGCAACCGACAGAGTGTCGGTGGCCCACGCTTCAGGCCAAGCCTCGCACGTGCCTTGCGACGCAACAACAGTCGTGGACGCGCTGACGAGATCGCCCAGCGCGAAAAAGACGCCCTCCCACTTCTTGTGCCAGTTGTTCCGCGGCCCACCCTGCAACGAGTTGCCGCCTATCGTTTCGGCGATTGGATCGAACTTCTCCCTGTTCGGATTGACCGGCCGGCCGTCACGCAGCAGCATAAATACCGCGCCGATGTGCAGTGGCTGGTGGACATCGCCCGCAAGGTGCGCAAGCAACCTTAGAGCTTCCCTCCTGCCGCAGAGTCGGGTTCGAGCGATCGTCACCAGTAAAAGCAGTCGTTCGTGGACACGTCACGGGTTTCCATACTGGGTTGACTGGCTAAGTGGGCTAAGCCGCGTTGATCGAGTTCGGTCATGTCCAGCCCGGCACAAGAGAAGCTCWAGACCGAAATCGTGAGACTCCCACATGACAGAGGGATGACGTGCGACGCCGCTACACTTCGACCAGCCGAAGAAACGACTTCGCCGGGTTTGCCGGCAGAATTGGATCGCACCATCAGCCCCTCTCTTGCGTCCCGACCATCGGCACGTGGTAGCTCTGACGTATGACCTCCGCAGTGCCGGGTGTCGTCGGCTGGAGCTCATTTCCGGGCTCCAATATTCTGACGACACTGTGGTTAGGCGCGTACGTCAACTCGATCCGGATACCTGCCAATTGCAAGCGGTCGATCCGTTTCTGCGTGGAAGCGGAGCGAACAGCTTGTCCAGAAACAAACCCGGTTTCAGCGCAGTCTTCACCAAGCGTTTGACATCAGCTGTCTTGGCTTGGTTGCCTTGCACGATGAGAACGCCGCCCCCCTGCGCCTCTACATCGGGGGGCGATCAAGTCGGATCGGGCTCCGGTGGCACTGAGCGCGCGGCAGCTCACCAGCGGCGTCCTCCGCCGAGGATCGTCTTGCCATTCGCCAGGCGGCGAACACTACCAGCGAGTGCGCCGCCTGGGGCGAGCCGATCCCCCTGACGCCAGCGAGTCGGCCCAAACTTGAACGTCCTCGTCCAATCGGGTCATCACATCGTTGAAGCCGCTCATGTCGGCGGCCAGCGCGACGCTGACAAAGCCGCGGCTACCCGCGGCGGCTGGAGGCAGCCGCCACACCTCGTAGCGCGTCACGCCGACTCGGGTGGTTGCCGGTGGCGTTCGGCGGGCGGCCACCCATTCGGCGAAGCCACTAGTGCGAGACATCATCGGGGCCACGCGAGCCAGCGCTTCAAAGTCTGTGGCGAAGGACACGTGTGAGATCGGCTTCAACGCGTCGAACACCCTCGGTATCAAATAGGTGCGAAGCACGTTGTCCAGGTCATGTGCCTGACCCTGTTCCACCGCAGGTGGCCTGATGACGACCTCAAGCGCTAGCGGTGTCAGAAGGGGCTCGAGGAGCCATGCGAAATCCCGTCGGARCGAAGCGAGCTTGTCATCGATTTCCGCCTTCCATTTCGCGGACGAGGCATTGACATGGGGCAGCTCGCTCAGCCGGATCCTGAGCGGGGACAGCGAGAACATTTGCTCCCACAGATCGGAGCCGGAAAATGGAGAATGTCTGCTGGCGGCGACGTCGTGCAGGCGGGACAGATCGCGAGTCTCGAGTCGAACGCGGGAGAACAGCGTCTCCTGAGCCCGCTGGCGCGCGCTTCTGAGCCACGCCTCGTAGGGTTCTTGGCCCATCATGGCGATGTACCGCTTCGGGTCTCGGCGAAGGTCGTTGAAGTGATCCAGACTGGCTTCGTAGTCCAGCTCGTCGCGCAGGCGATGCTCATCATCTCTCGTCGTTTGAACCTCGGCGCCGATGTCGAGGTCCTCCAGCAGATCGGTCAGCGGTCGGACCTCACCCCAGACCTGAGGCGTGGGCTCTCCATGAGAACATGAGACGGACAGCGCATGCACCTGACGGTCGTCGGCATACAAGAGGCCGCGACGCCGACTGCCCAGATCGACAAGGGGCTTGCCGAACAGATCCAGGTAGTTCTTCGCGATGTGATGCGAGTGGGTCGGCGTGCGTTCGCTTGTCTGCACTCGGAGCTTCAAAGCGATGGGGCCGCGAAATGCTCGTCGGCGCTGGTTGAGCATGCTCTTCAGGAGCTCTCCCTGGATGGCCAGCTTGTCGCTGGGCTTCATGGAGTGCTTCGCACGGGGCTCGATGCCGAGGATCGAGAAGTACAGGCGATTGCTCCGGCGTTTGCGATAGCGGGCCAGCTGGCCCTCCGGTGTGTCGAGGTAGTGATCGCTACCGTACGCTGCCATGTGTTTTCCTTCCCTGGACCGACTGTGACACGACGCGTATCCGGCGGTCCGCCGTCGCCAATGTCCGGAGCTCACGTAACTCGTCCTCGATGTCTTGCGCGCTGCGCCGGCCTCCATCGATACGGGGCAACCCCACAGAGACCAGTCTCTCAGTCGCATCTATTTCAGTGTTGTCGCATTAATTATCGATCCGCATACCACGGAAGACAAGGAAGGTCGCATGACGGAATACGAAGCCTAGGGAACCGCTGATTTATTCGGGCAGATCTCGATGGCCGAACGAGGCGTGGACAGCGAGGATGGTTGCATGAAACAGACGAGCTTTGCGAGCCTGGAGTACGCGGGCAAGAAGCGCCAGACGAGGCGCGAGAAGTTCCTGGGCGAGATGGAGCGCGTGGTGCCGTGGTCGGCGCTGTGCGGCTTGATCGAGCCGCACTATCCGCGCAGCGGCCGCGTCGGTCGCCCACCGATCGGCGTGGAGCGGATGCTGCGGATGTACTTCCTGCAGCAGTGGTACAGCCTGAGCGACGAGGGGCTGGAGGACGCGCTGTACGACAGCCAGGCGATGCGCGAGTTCGTGGGCGTGGACTTGGCACGCGAGCAGGTGCCAGACGCGACCACGCTGCTGAAGTTCCGCAGGCTGCTGGAACAGCACGAGCTGACGAAGGCGATCTTCGAGAAGGTCAACGCGCACCTGGGCGAGCGCGGGTTGCTGATGCGCGAGGGGACGCTGGTGGACGCGACGATCATCGCGGCGCCGAGCTCGACGAAGAACCAGGAGGGTGAGCGCGACCCCGAGATGCACCAGGCCAAGAAGGGCCAGCAGTACTACTTCGGCATGAAGGCGCACATCGGCGTGGATGCCGACTCGGGCTTGGTGCACAGCGTGCACGTGACCTCGGCCAATGAGAGCGACGTGGCCAACACGCATGCGCTGCTGCACGGCCAGGAGCGCCGCGTGCACGGCGACTCGGGCTACACGGGCGTGGCCAAGCGAGAAGAGATCGTCGAGGCGCAGGCTGAAGGGCGCATCCACGATGACATCGCCTGGCTGATCGCGGCCAAGCGCGGCACGATCGCCGCGATGGCCGACGGCGTGCACAAGCGCCTGGCGGAGTTGGTCGAACACAAGAAGGCGCAGATCCGGGCGCGGGTGGAGCACCCGTTCCACATCATCAAGAACCTGTTCGGCCACAAGAAGGTCAGCTATCGCGGGCTGGCCAAGAACGGGGCGCGCATGTACAGCCTGTTCGCGCTGGCCAACCTCATGATCGCCAAGAGGCCGCTGCTCAGGCCTGCAGGGGTCAGTGCGCCCTGAAGGTTAAGACGAGCTCGCCAATCATTCGAAATCCACGCAAACGTGCGCTCGCCGCGGTGCAATGCATTCGCAGAGAAGCTGTCGGCTCCAGACATTGAATTGATCAGCTCATCCCTAGAGCGATGCGCGGCATCTCTTGGAGGATTGACATCGGGCTGGACAATCTTCGCACAATGGCGGCACTGACAATCCATCTGAAGAGAGCCGTCACATGCATACAGATGAGAGTCGCGCCGAAGCGCTACGCCAACGTCTTGAGCAGGCTCAACGCGAACGCGACCGTGATCCGGTCGGGTACGAACGGCGCGAAAGGGCCCGCGCTCGTCAGACGAATGTCGCGCTAACCATCTGCACCGCCGTTGGCGTGCTCGTTGTATTTTTCGTCGTGTTCCCGCACGCTAAGGATTTCGCCGGCTACGTCAGCGAGCCCGGCAAGTCTTGGCGCCTGCCCGTGTATTTCTTCTTCGGTGGGGTGGCCGCGTATTTTGTGAAGAGCTACAGCTTGGTTGTCTTCGGCACAACCGAGATCGTCTGTGGCTGCGCATCGGCATACCTCTCCGTGCAGAAGATCGCGACGGGTGCGGAGAGCGGGTGGGCGGCGTGGGCACTGCTGCTAGGCCTGCTCTACCTCGTTGCCAAAGGGATCGAGAACCTTGACAAAGGATTCAAAGAGCCGTTCAAGCACGTCGTCGAAGAACTGCGAGAGTTGTTGCGAGGCAAGGCAGCTGAGAAAGCTGAGGACGTATGACGCGGTTGCTCTCGCTACCCACGAATTACCACCTCCGCAAACAGGAGAGGCATCTGCCTTCAACCCCGCGTCGGTCTAAGGTTAGGTGATAGTCCCGCGGCGCATAGCCGACGACAACGTGAATGAACGCGCGTCCGGTGCCATTAGTCGATGGAGAAGCTTCAGTCGCATTAATTGCGTTGTGGTCGCATCTATTCTTGAATCCGACAAGTTTCTTCGAACGACACCATCGGCAATCGCCTCACTTCTGATGCATCCAAGGATGGGCACCGGCGAGGGGGTCCTTGGAGGCCCAGCGATCGGTCGAGTCACCAGCACATCCAGCTTCGGCGATTAACACTCCGGGGTCTTACGTGAGTCAGTTTTGGATGAGCATCCCCGAGCGGTTCACAGCAGAGCCAAACATCCAGAGGGCCGCTTTGCAGCGGTTGCGGCCGGTCGACAGTGAAGCGCTAACTTCCGCTTACGGCGGTGTTGCAGCCGTTGCGAGGCGGCGCTGGCGCCCCGCCATTGTTGATCTTGAAAACTGTTCTCATGGGGGGTTGATTTGCTTCAAGTGTTGATGCGGTAGACCTCGCCTTGGGTCGAGGCCACCCACAGCGCCCCGTCAGCCGCGAAAGACAGGCCCGATATTTCGTTCTGGTTGAGGTTTTGCGTGCTCGCGTCAAGGCGCCGTAGCTCAGTGAGCTGGCCGGTGCCGTCGATGCGCAACTCCACCAGCAGCGCGCCGCTGCTGACCGAGCCAAACCACAGGTGGCCGGTGGCAGGCGCGATGGCCAGGCCGGCGCCCGTCTGCACGCCAAACGGCGCGGTCACTGCGGCAAGCTGCGCGCCGCTGGCCGCGCTCAGCTCGATGATGCGGTTGGCCGGGCCATTGCTTTCGGTCAGGTAGATATGGCCATTGGCCGGGTTGAAGGCGGCGCCGGTGAGCCGGTAGGTCGCATCGAGATTCAGGGTTGCAATCACCGCGCCGCTGCCGGTATCGACGGCAAGCACGCGGTCGTTGCCGCTCACGCTGCCGTTGAACACCAGCAAACTGCCCGCGGGCACGGTGCTGCTGCCCAGGGTCATGGCGGCCGTCAGCACGTGCAGGCCGATGTTGTTGAAGACGATGATCGAGCCGAAGGCGGCACTCAAGGTCAGGGTTTGCACGGTCTGGCCGGTGGCCGGGTCGATGCGCAGCAAATGAGCCGGGCTGGCCTGGTCGCTAACCCACAAATGGCCGCTCACTGGGTCGACTGCCACATCCCCCAAGCTGCTGTTGCCGATCGGCACGTTCACGCGCACCGTGTTCAGGGCCAGCGTCGCGCTGCGGCCGCCGGCCGTGCTCACGCTCACCGGGCCCAGGCCGTGTGACGGCAGCGCGACGCGGTCGATGCTGGCGCTGGTGTTGTTCGTCACCTCGATATGGACGCTCGGGTCGAACGGTGTGTCGTTGGCACTGGCGCCTGCAAACTGGTAGCTGGCGTTGCCCTCAACAAAACCAGTCCCCGTCACGATGATGCGGCTTTGAATGTCCACGCTGGTGAGCGTGGGCACGATTTGCAGCAAGGGCTGGCTGGCCGAGCCGAACACCTGCACGCCGAAGGCGCCGTTCAATTGCGCGGGCAGCGTCAGGTTGGCGCTGCTGCCGTTTGCGACGGCGGACGATGGGCTGAGCTTCACCATGCCCAGGCTGCCATTGCCGTCGATGAAGCGCAGCAGCACGTCGGTGGCGGTGCTCAAGCCCTGGCCGCTCAGGCTGACGGCTTGCCCGGCATGGGCCGATGCCTGCACCGGGTCGGCCGGTGTGCCGGTCGGGGCGGCCGCGTTCACGCTGGCCACGTTGACACTGAAGGGCGTGCTCGTGCCGCCGATGGTCTTGACGCTGATCGGGCCAAAGGCGGCGTCGCTCAGCGGCAGCACCACGCGCGTGAAGCGGCCCAGGTTCTCGGGGCCGGCAGTGCGGGTGCGGTCCAGCAGCTTGAGCGTACCGAAGCGGTACTCGGTGTCAGCCGCTTCCAGTATGCCGGTACCTTCCAGCAGCACCGATGCCGACTTGCCGTCTGTCGACACCGATTCGACCTGCAGGTCGATCACCGTTGGCACGATTTGCAGCAGCAGGCCGCTGGTGTCGCGCTCCAGCCGCACATTGCCGGTGTGGGCGCTGGTGGGCACGATGGCGGTGAGCGTCTGGTCGGTAAGGCTCACCGTGGTGGTGACGGTCAGTTCGGACAGGTTGCCGAAACTGCTCAAGGTCGTGAACACCAGCCGGTCATTGGCCACCAGCCCGCTGCCCGCTACCGTGATGCTCTGCCCGGTGTTGGCCGAAGACAGTGCCGCCAGCGCCGCGCTGCCGCTGGCGGCTGTGGCATTGATGGCCGTCACGTGGCGCGAGGCGGCGCTCAAGCTGCTGCTGCCCCCGCTGCTGGACACGACGACCACGCCCGCACCGACGCCGGCCGGCACGGTCAAGCTCAAGAGCTGCTGCACTTGCTTGCTGGCGGACGAGTCGAAGATGCCGTCAACGATGGTGCGCACGGTGAAGCCTGTCACCGCGCGCCCGTCTATCGTGACGCTCAGGTCCGGCGCGTTGAAGCCCGAGCCTTCGAGCACGATCGCCTGGCCAGACGCCACCTGGCCGCCGATGCCGCGCAGCACCGGCACGATTTGCAGCGGCAGGCTCACGCCGCTGCCCAGGATTGTTACCAGGCCGCTGCGCACCAGCGACGGCACGCCCACAGTCAAGGTCTTGCCATCGGCGCTGGCAATGCCGCTCAAGGTCACGGTGCCCAGCGTGCCGCTGTCGTCCCGCGCCTGGAACTGCACCAAGGTGTTGATGGTGGCCAAGCCCTGGCCGTGCAGCGCAATCGCCTGGCCATTCACGGCCGAGGGCGCATTGGCGTTGGCGGGGGTGCCGGCGCTGGCTGTGGCGGTCATGGCGGTGAAGCCGACGATCGGCTGGGGCGCGATCGGGGCGCCGGCGATTTCGGCCGAGCCGCCTTCGGTCGTGATGCGGATCGGGCCGTCCAAGGTGCGCGGTGCCACCACGTCGAGGGTGTCATTGCGCGGGCCAGTCACGTCCAGCGGCGACAGCACGCTGTCGGCATCGACCAAGTCAATGCCGCCGATGCGCACCGTCAAAGCACCTTCCATGAAGCCCGAGCCGCGCAGCCTGAACAAATCATCGGCGCCGGGGCGGCCAATCTCGACGCCGCTCAGGGTCGGCACGATTTGCAGGCGGATGCCGCCGGCTTGGCCGTCGAGTTTGACGTCGCCGCTCGCGGCCGTGTCGGGCACCAGCACTTGCAGCCGCGTGCCGCTGGCGTTGACGATCAGCGGCGTCTGCACCGCCACGTCGGTGCTGCCGT
Organism: Rhizobacter sp. P3_B12; assembly: GCF_056402895.1. NCBI lineage: Bacteria > Pseudomonadati > Pseudomonadota > Betaproteobacteria > Burkholderiales > Sphaerotilaceae > Rhizobacter > Rhizobacter sp. P3_B12. The sequence goes on from NZ_JBFUGN010000041.1 coordinate 9,780, forward strand.
CGTTGCCGCGGGTGTTGAACAGCACGCGCGTGGCGGCCGTGAAGTGGGCGCCGATCAGCTCGATCACCTGGCCCACGTTGGCCGAGGCCTGGGTGCCGTTGGCCGGCACGCCGTCGCGCGCGCCGGCAACGATCTGGCTCAAGCTCGCCGGGGGCGCTGCCGCTGCGTGGATGTCGATGCGGTACAGCTCGGCTTGAGTGGACGCGACCCACAGCGCGCCGTCGGGCGCGAAGGACAGGCCCGAAACTTCGTTCTGGTTGAGGTTTTGTGCGCTCGCGTCCAGGCGCCGCAGTTCGCTGAGCTGGCCGGTGCCGTCGATGCGGTATTCGACCAGCAGCGACCCGCCGTTGGCCGTGCCCAGCCACAGGTGGCCGCTGCTCGGGTCAATGGCCAGGCCGGCAGCGTTGAGCACGCTGAAGGGCGCGGTGATGGCGGCCAGCTGCGCGCCGCTGGCCGCACTCAGCTCGATGATGCGGTTGCCCGGGCCACCGGTCTCGGTCAGGTAGATGTGCCCATTGGCCGGGTTGAAGACAGCGCCATTGAGCCCATAGCGAGCGTCCAAGGCGAGGCTCGTGATGACCGCACCGCTGGCCGGATCGACCGCCACAACGCGATCCGGCCCGCCGATGTTGCCGTTGAATACCAGCAAGCTGCCCGCAGGCACGTTGCCGCTGCCCAGCAGCATCGGCGCGGCCAATTGCTGCAGGCCGATGTTGTTGAACGGGTTGATCGAGCCGAAGGCCGGCGTCAGCGTGATGGTTTGCAATACCTGGCCGGTGGCTGGGTCCAGGCGCAGCAAATGCGCCGGGCTGGCTTGGTCGCTGACCCACAGCTGGGCGCTGGCAGGGTCCACCGCCACGTCGCCGATGCCGGCACCCGGCGGCAGGTTCACGCGCAGCGTGTTCAGCGCAAACGCGGCGCTGCTGCCGGCCGCGGTGGTCACGCTCACATTGCCCAGGCCGTGCGCAGGCAAGGCAGTGCGGTCGATATTGACCAGGCGGTTTTGATCCACGCCGTCATTGAACACGTCGATGTGGTTGCCGGCATCAAGCGAGCTGTCGCTGACGGTGGCGCCGGCAAAGCTGTAGCTGGCATTGCCTTCAACAAAACCCGAGCCCAGCAGCACTGTGCGGCTTTGAATGTCCGCGCCGCTGAGTGTGGGCACGATTTGCAGCAGCGGCTGGTTCGCAGATCCAAAGATCTGCAGCGCCACCACGCCGTTGGCAAACGCGGGCACGACGAGGCTCGCGCGGCTGCCGTCCAGGCTGGCCGCCACCGGGCTGAGCCGCACGGTGCTGGGCGCGCCGTTGATGTCGGTAAAGCGCAGCAGCACATCGGTGTTGGTGTTCAAGCCCTGGCCGACCAAGGTGATGGCCTGGCCCGCGTTGGCCGAAGCCAGCGCCGGGCCGGCCGGCGTGCCCGACAACGCGCTGGCCTCCAGACCTGTCAGGTTGACGCTGAAGGGCGCGCTGCTTCCCCCGGCCGTCGTGACGTTGACCGGGCCGAACGCAGCGGCGCTCAGCGGCACAGTCAGGCGCGCCGTGCCGTCGCTTTGCACGTCAGGCCCGGCGCTGGTGCTCGTGTCCACCACGCTGGTGGCGCCAAAGCGGTACTCGGTGTTGGCGCCTTCAACGAAGCCGCTGCCGCTGACCAGCACTTGGGCGCTCGTGCCGTCGGCCGCCACCGACACCACTTGCACGTCRCGCACCGTGGGCACGATTTGCAGCGGGAAAGTGCCGTCGTCGAAATGGGTGATGACGCTGCCGACTTGTTTGAACACCTCCGCGTCGCCGGTGAGCGCGTTCAGCGGCACATTGAAGAAGGCGATGCGGGCCGCAGCGTCGTTGCGAAACACATTCACAACCAGGTTGCTGACTGTGCCGGCGGCATCGACGGTCTTGAAGGACATGCGCGCCGTGTCCGGATCAAAAGGCACGACCACGCCGATCTGCTGGCCCGGGTTGGCCGACGGGGCGTTTGCAATTGCGGCGCTGCCGCTGAGCGCCCGCACCGTGTTGGCCGGCAGCACGGTGAAGTGGCGCACGATGGGCGCGGCCAGCACATTCCCTGCCAGGTCGGCGATTTGCGCCGCGTCCACGCGCAGCTCGTAGCTGCCGGGCGCCAGCAAGCCGGAGAGCAGCAGCGAAATGAGCTGGCCGTGCTTGCGCGTGTCCTGGCCCAACGGCACGGGTTCATCGTCGGGCGTGCCGAAGCTGCCGTCCGCGCCCGCGCGCACCAGGGTGGCCGCGCTGGGCGTGAGGCGCTGCAGGTCCAGCGGTTCATCGAACAGCAAGTCGATAGAGCGCACGAAGAAGCGCCGCGCGCCTTCATCGACGCTGGCCGAGAGCAGTTGCGGCGCCAAGGTGTCGGGCACCACGTCCAGGGCGAGCTGTTCGGACAAGCTCACGTTGCCGCCGGTGTCGGCGGCGCGCACTTGCAGCGTCAGGTGCTTGCCGGCCAGCGCAATGGCCGGCGCCTGGGCCGTGAACTCGAACGGGAAGGCCACGGCCACCGAAGCGACCTGGCCATTCACCAGCAGCTCGACGCTGCGCACCTGCACATCGTCGCTGATGTTGCCCAGGACGCGCACGACGCGGCCCTCCTGCACCTGCACACCGGGSTGGTTGGCATCAACATCGACCGCTTCGAGCGTGATGGCTGCCTGCGGCGCCACGCCCTGCACATCGGCGCCCAGGTAGTTGACGACTTGCAGCCCGCCGCTGCCATCGGCCACAAACGCCAGGCCGCCGGCCAGGGCCAGGTCTTTGGGCATTTGCGGCAGGTTGATGCGCGTCACCAGGTTGCCGGTGTTGGCCGGATCGGCGGTGCTGAATACATCGAGCGAGCGAAACGCCGCCACGATCGAATCATTGCCGCCCACCGCCAGCGCGAGGCCCGAGCCATTGAGCGCGATCGCGCTGCCCGCCACGACGGTGTTGTCGGGGCCCGAGAGCAGCACCGGCAGGCTGGGGTTGGAGACATCGACGGTGGAAAAGCCCCCGCCGACCACGCCATTGCCCGCGCCGACATAGGCGACGCTGTTGCCGACAAAGAGCTGGCCGCCTGCGGCCGGCAGTGTCAACGCGCCCAGCGCCGCCAAGCTCGCGTTGGCGATATTGAGGGTGCGCAGCACGCCGGCCGCATCGACCGTGCAGGCGGTGCTGCCGAACACGGCGATGTCCAGCAAGGTGCTGCCGGCCAAGTCCAAGCTGCTGACCCGCTCGCCGGTGTTGATGTCCACACTGTGTACGCTGGCGCCGGCCGTGACATAGGCGATGCCGTCGCTGAGCTTGACGCGGTTGACGCTGCTGCCAAAGGGCACCGTCTGCACGCGCAGCGGCGCAGCGGGAATGGCAATGTCAACAATGTGCAGTCCGGCCTCATTGCCGGCCACGGCGGCCAGGCCGCGCGCTGCATCGACCGCGACATCGGTGTTGTTGCCGGGCAGCTTCAGTTGCGACAGTATTTTCAACGTGCTGAACTGCGAGGCATCGACCACGGCCAGGCCGTAGGTGCCGGTGGCCAGCAGCGCCGTCAGCGCCGCCTTGCCGTCAATCGAGCCGAACACCGCCACGGCCTCGGCCGTGCCCAGCAGCGCGGTGCTACTCGCCACGCCGGTGGGGATACGCAGGGCGCCCAGCGGGTCGCCGCCTTGCTTGACTTCGGTGAAGTCATCCACGCCGTCGCCGTCGCTGTCGCGCCGGATTGCACTGGAGCCGATGGCGAATTCCACATCGTCGGGCAGGCCGTCGTAGTCGCTGTCTTTTTCGGTGCTGGCCAGGAACACCATTGACGAGGTCAAGTCGGTGCCCTTGCCGCCAATCGCGGTGCGGCCGTAGCCGTGCGCCACCAGCCCGGTGGCCGGGTCGAAGCCGACCACGTGGTAGGGCGTGCTCGCGGCCAGGAAGAAGTTGAAGTAACCGTTGTCGTCGCTGATCGCGCGCAGCGGCGGCACCTCGGGCTGCTCGGGGTTTTGCAGCGCGAAATAGTTCTTGCCCCACTGAACCGTGGGCAGCGCGGCCAGGCCGGTGCCGACCACGCCCAGGCGCAGTTTGGTTTGCAGCGGGTCGTTGGCGCTCAGCTCGATCAACCCGCGTTGCAGGCCCAGATGGTCGGGCGCGAAGCGCGCGCCAAAGCTCAGGTGCTCACCGGTTGCCAAGCTGATCGGATGGATCGCCAAGTCGGCCGGCAGGCCCAGCAGCGAAAAACTCTCGGCGCCTTCGGTCAGCACCGCACCCGAGATCACGAGCGGCTGCAAGCCGGTGTTGGTGAGCGTGAAGATCTCGTCGCGCTGCACCGCGGGAGCACCCGGCCGCAAGCCGCCCAGGTTGTTGTTGCCCAAGGCGACGCTGGCGGTGGGCGCCACGCGCAAGCCCGTGCCTTGCAGCTTCAACACGAAGTGCGGCACGGTGCCGGCGTTGGAGTCAATCGTCAGACTGTCTTGCGCGTCGCCTTCTTTCGTCGGGTCGAAACGCAAGTTCACACTGATCCGGTCTTTGGGCGCTATCGACGTGCCGGCCGGCGGCGGATTGATGAGCGCAAAGCCCTTGCCACCGCCGAGCTGCAGCGCATTGATCAGCAGCGGCGCCACGCCGCCGTTGACGATCTGAATCGCCACCTCGCTGTGCGTGTCGGCGCTGCTGTCGGCCGCCACGGAGTCGAATGGCAGGGTATCCAAGCTCAGACCGAAATAATCGATGGCACCGGTGCTGAGCGTGATCTCGGGCGTCGTCAGCGGCACCGCTTCAACATCGCGATAGCCATTTTTGTCGCCGAGATGACCGGGGTGGCGGTCGTTCTGAAGATTGAAGTGATCGCGCCAGAACTTCAAGGTGTCCAGCATGGCCGCACCGCCATCGGGGGCGATGCCCACGGCCGATTTGAGCAAATTTGTGATCGGGTATTTGAAGMATTGATTGCCGTCAGCATCGCCGCCAGCATTCATGATGTCGCCATAGGGCGTGGCGTCGGCGTTGGCGCGAATTCCGGCTGTGCCGCCGATATCGCGTGCATCCCGAAAACCCGACAGATAGCCTTCGTTCAGGCCCAGGTGGTGGCCGAATTCATGGCTGAGCGAGTCGGCAACCAGTTGCGTTAGTTTGACATTGGGATTGGTGTGCCGGGTCGACAGACCCACCGCCATCTTGGTGGTGCCCGACAGCGAGATGTTCAGGAACTCCGACAAGGCCCAGATCTGCGCAGAATCGGAAATCGGTTTGGTGAAGCGGTTGCCGGTGGCCGGATCGACACGCCCTTGGGTGCCGATGTCATTGCGCATGTCGGCAATCGAATAGTCGGCCTTGTTCGACAGCCCGAACACCTGGCTGCCGTCGGCCGGGTCGATCTGGTCGCCCCACGAGGTGCTCACGTCGGCCCCGGTATTGGAGGCCTGGAAGGTGATCGCATCGCCCACGGCGGGCGTGAAGTTGGCTCGGACCTCGGTCAGCAGCAAGCTGGACTCATTGCTCAGCCGCGTATCCAGCGCAGCGAGCTGCGCGGCGTCGAAGTCGTCGTCCGTCGAGCCGGCAATGCCGTCGGGGCCAGGCTTACGGTCGGCCGGCATGAAGCCCGCATACTCGGCCTTGAATTGCGCCGACACGGGGATGTAGTCAATATTCAACCTAGCACCCGCGGCGAGGACAAAGATCGACCCACCGCCGTTGGTCGGCGCGGGCGTGATCACACCCTCATGGCCTTTGAACGCATAGACGACCTGCGGATTCACCGCCGTGCCGTCGGCGCTGATTTGGAACGCCGTTTTCAATGACAGCAGCAAGCGTTTGAGTTCGGCCCGGTAGCCTGCCTGGTCGACGCTGAAAAGCGGCCTGGAGCGGCTGGCACCGGTCGCGTCCAGCAAGCCCACTTGGCCAGCCAGCGGCAGTTTTGGGTCGTTGACCTTGATCACCAGTTCGCGCAAAAACAGGTTGGCGACCTCGGGGTCGAACTTCCAAGTCACCGTGGACTCGTCCGAGGTGGCGCCGTCAACAAAAAACGGTTTCACGGTGCTGAAATCGGTGCTCACGGTCGCCGGCAAATGCACCTGGACTTCCTTGGTGCGCACGAAGTTGCCGGCACCATCGTTCAAGGTCTTGATGAAGGCCGCCGTCTTGCCGGTTTTGTTCTGCGATTTGTCGGCATCGATCACATCGACCCAGCGGTACTGGTAGTAGGTGAAAACGTCGCGCGTGCGCAGCAGCTCGCCGGCTTTTTGCTGGATCACGGTGATGGTGATCTTGGCGCCGAACAATTGGTCGGCCGTGAGCTGCTGGAACTTCGGCGAGCGGAACATTTCGTCATAGCTCTTGGCCTGGAAGCCGAACAGCTTGCTTTCGCCGCTGCCCGGCGCCAAGGTGAACGTGCTGCTGATCGGCTGCAGCGCAATCGGGTTGGTGAGCGCCTTGGCGAAGCGGTCCAGCGGCCCGTCGATGTCGATGCTCACGTTGACGAAGGGCTGCAACAGGCCGCCGGGCGCGCTGGGGTGCTGGGGCACGTCGCAGCCGGGGGGCGGGGGCGGGCTCGGTGGTGCGTTGGGGTCGGCCGGCGGCGCGGTCCAGAACCATTCCGGGCGCGTCACGCCGCCCATGCCGCCGTCGCCGGTGGCAAAGGTCAGCGCGATAGGGTCGTGGATGGTCACGGTTTCAATCACATCCAGCGCCTGCGCCGCGTGTTGCAGGCCGGCGGCCCCGGCAGGCGGGACCGGGCCGGGCGGCTGGCCGCCCGAGCCGCCGCAGCCGCCGGGTGGGGTCAGCCCATGCC